>JAUWGF010000032.1:0-13205 GCA_030606515.1 Deltaproteobacteria bacterium
CAAGAACTGCTCGGTCATGTGGAAAGATACCAAGATCAACATCCTGGACACCCCGGGCCACGCGGATTTCGGCGGGGAAGTGGAACGGGCCCTGGCCATGGTGGACGGCGCTATTTTGCTGGTGGATGCTTCGGAAGGCCCACTGCCCCAAACCCGGTTTGTTTTGAAAAAAGCCCTGGAAGCCGGCTTGGTCATGCTGGTGGTGATCAACAAGATCGACCGCAAAGATGCCCGGGCCGATGAGGTGCTGGACGAGATTTACGATCTGTTCATCGACCTGGATGCTTCCGAGGATCAATTGGATTTTCCGGTCCTCTATGCCATTGGCCGTCAGGGCATTGTTCAACCCGCCCTGGATGAGCCACGGAAAAACATCCACCTGCTCTTTGATACAATTTTGTCGGAAATTCCGGGACCTGTTTACGATTCGGAAGAACCCTTTCAAATGCTGGTGGCGGATCTGGACTATTCCGACTATCTGGGCCGCTTGGCCGTGGGCAAGATCCTGAACGGGTCCATCTCCTTTGATGACGGCCTGGTCTGTATCACGGAAGATAACTCCCGCCTGCCCATCAAACTCGCCAAGCTCCAGGTGTACCAGGGCATGGCGCTGAAAGCCGTGGACCGCGCCGATGTCGGAGATATCATCGTGATCTCGGGTGTCGACGATGTGAAAATCGGAGATACCATCTGCACCCGAACCGAGCCCAAGGCATTGAAGCGCATCTGCGTGGACGAACCCACGGTCTCCATGACCTTTACCATCAACAACGGTCCCCTGGTGGGCAAGGAAGGTAAAATTGTTCAATCCCGCAAAATCCGTGAACGGCTCATGAAAGAGACCCTGCGCAACGTGGCTATTCGCGTGGAAGATACCGGCAGTCAAGAATGCTTCATTGTCAAGGGCCGAGGGGAATTCCAAATGGCAATTCTCATCGAAATCATGCGCCGAGAAGGGTTTGAAATGTGCGTGGGACGACCTGAGGTGATCTATAAGGAAAAGAATGGCAAACGCCAGGAACCCATGGAACATGTGTTCGTGGATTGCGACGAGTCATTCGTGGGGATCGTAACTGAAAAACTGGCCCATCGAAAGGCTCGCCTGAGCAATATGGTGAACAAAGGCTCGGGGCGGGTGAGAATCGAATTTATCATGCCTTCCCGGGGGCTGATCGGGTACCGGGAGGAATTCTTGACCGATACCAAGGGCACAGGAATTCTGAATTCTTATTTTTTCGGGTATGAGAATTATCTGGGAGATTTTCCGTCCCGGTACACGGGAGCATTGGTTTCGGACCGCCAGGGAAAGGCCGTGGCTTACGCCTTATTCAGGCTGGAACCTCGAGGGCAGTTGTTCGTGGCACCCAATGATCCTGTGTATGAGGGCATGATCGTGGGGGAATACAACCGGGAAGTGGATCTCAATGTGAATCCCTGTAAAGGAAAAAAACTCTCCAATATGCGGGCCTCGGGCAAAGATGACGCCGTGGTTTTGACCACGGTCATGCCCATGACCCTGGAGAGGGCCATCCACTTCATCAAAGCCGATGAGATGGTGGAAGTAACCCCCCTTTCCATCAGATTGCGAAAGACCATTCTGGCCGCCAATAACCGTCCCGTGGGTAAGGGACCGATCCAGTGATGTATTGGCCGGAGGTAATAGAGCTGAGCAGTTTTTGAAGCGATTCACGTGTGTGGCCTTTCCCCCGGGCTCCGGGTTGCTGACTGCGATAGAGCTTATTGACAACACACGAAAGACGCAGAATTCATTTATGTGCCAATTCGCGTGTTTGGGGGCTCAACAAAATCAATTTTAAATAAATGCAGCAGAAATTGGGCAATGTAAGAATCTATTAAGTTTCTATGCTTTTGAATTGTGAACTGAAATAGGAAAAATATTTTTTATGTTCTGAAAAATTGGCTAATTTTCACGCTTCAATGGGCATTGAGCGCTGTTCTGAGTCGATCTGCATGGCATCTATCTTGCAGCTATCTAAGTAGGAAGTTTGTAAGACAAATTAAATGGGGATACTGGCCGGGATCTTTCCGTTGAGTCCTCAGGCGCTTTTTTCCAATATCCCATGTTGACATCGCCGGAAAGCGATGTATTGTCAGCTCAAAAGGGGAAAACCTTGAAGCGAAAAGCCAAAAAGCCCTTTTTTTTCTTAGTAGGCCTCGTTCTTATAAGTGCTATCTTTGGATTTCTGTCTAATAGTTCTCAAGCCACGATCTCTGGTGTCTGTTCCAACTGCCACACCATGCACAATAGGATTCTGATCCTATGGCTGACTATGGCGCTACTGGCCAGCCGTGGAAGGGCACAGGACCATATCCTGCCTTGACCCGCGGGAGCTGTCTGGGATGTCATGGCATGGGCGGTTCGAATAAGATTGTAACCATAGGCAGCAGTGAGATCCCCCAAGTCTATCATACAGATACTGAGGATCTGGCAGGCGGGAATTTTGCCTATATTCTTGGAGCCAAAGGCAGCGGGGCAGCGGACAGCAAGGGGCCTCGATCGTAAGCGGTTACGCCAAGGTGGCCAAGGTGCTAAACGTTCATGACCGGGACTTTTGTCACCCCAGAGCATGAAAATTAACCACCCGCTCGCTGTGCTCGCTCAGCAAGTTTTGACATCCTGGTCCTTTATAGAGTAGTTTTCCCCCCAAACATGGTACTTGTCGGCCGGCTTTTTGAATCTCCCAAGAATAGATTGCCTATCAATTATTAAACATGTTTAAATGGTTTAAAAGACAACTGGACAAAATTAAGAGCCCAACCCTGGATTGGCTCCAGGTTGAAGTAACGACCATTTGCAATGGAGCCTGCATCTATTGTCCCCGTACCCTGATGGGGAAACGTTGGATAAACAAACAGATGCCGATAGATCTTTTTCATAAATTGATCCCTTTTCTCAAATATACGGATATGGTTTACCTGCAGGGGTGGGGAGAACCTCTTCTTAACAACGATATCTTTGAAATGATCCGGATTTGCAAGGATCGAGGCAAACGCACAGGATTTACTACAAACGGCATGCTTCTTACTGAAGAAACCATCCGAAAGTTGGTTGATTTGGAGTTGGACATCATCGGTATCAGTCTCGCCGGCACCACAGCACCAACCCACAACCAGATCCGTAAGGGGAGTGACTTTAAGACGATAATTTCCCGTCTTGAACTACTCTGCAAGATCAAGGCTGAAAAAAAAACCCATCTCCCCGCGGTGCATCTGGCCTATCTCATGCTCAAATCCAATTTCCATGAACTCAAGGAGATTCTCCCCTTTGCAAAAAGGGTGGGAGCAAAACAGATAGTAGCCAGCAACCTGACTTTGATCATTGATCCGAAACTTACCGCAGAAGCGATCTTCAACGATACAGGGCGTACGGACTATTATAGCATCGCGCTGGAGGAGATCAAAGACAAAGCAGCCAGTGAAAACATCATCTTTGATTATCACGGCCCCGGCCTTGACAATGCCTCCGGCTGCTGCCGCGAAAATGTCCCCCATGCGTGTGTCATCAATGTTGAAGGTGAGGTCGTCCCATGCGTTCTTACCGATCCGGTTCTATGTAAAATCCGCAAACCCGGTGACAGTAATCCTCCCTGTTACATCTTCAAAGGTCAGACTTTCCCGATAAAAGGAATCTCCTTTGGCAACATACAGAACGAAACCTTAACCCACATCTGGAATAAAAAGGAATACTCCGGATTCAGAGAGCCCTTCAAGCCAGAGTTAACGAAAAGCCCTGAGCAAATCCTGTCAGAAATGCCCCAATGCTGCGTAAAATGCTATAAGAGGCTGGGGGCGTAATGGAATCAGGTCCCCATTTCCCACGAAGACAGATACTTCTTTTGCTCCTGAGTGAGTGTGTCTATCCGGATGCCCATGCTCGACAATTTCAGCCTTGCAATCTCACGGTCTATCTCTTCCGGTACGCCATAGACCTTTTTCTCCCACCCGAACTCCTTTTTTAACATAAATTCCGAGCATAGGGCCTGGTTGGCAAAGCTCATATCCATGACGCTTGAAGGATGCCCCTCAGCGGCAGCCAGGTTAATAAGCCTGCCCTCTCCCAGGACATATATACACCTTTCATTTATCAAGGCATGCTCTTCTACATAGTCGCGAATTGTACGCTTTCCTTTGGTTATCTTCTCCAGGGACTCAAGATCGATTTCCACGTTAAAGTGACCAGAGTTAGCTACAATGGCGCCGTCTTTCATCTTGAGAAAATGCTCTTCGCGGATGACGTTAATATTTCCGGTGACAGTGCAGAAGAAATCACCCTGGGGAGCTGCCTCTGCCATAGGCGTGACTTCAAATCCGTCCATGACAGCCTCAAGGGCCTCCAGTGGCTCTATTTCCGTAACAATCACCCTGGCACCCATGCCTTTGGCCCTCATGGCCAGGCCTTTGCCACACCAGCCATAACCAGCCACCACGAAAACACTGCCTGCCACAAGCCTGTTAGTGGCCCTGAGAAAGCCATCCAGGGTAGACTGTCCTGTTCCGTAACGGTTATCAAACAGATGTTTGGTGTTTGCGTCATTGACTGCCACAATCGGGTAGTTGAGCACTCCATCCGAGGCCATTGCCCGAAGCCTTATAACCCCGGTAGTAGTCTCTTCTGTTCCGCCAATCACATTACCCAGAAGTTCCTTTCGCTCGGTATGGAGGGTGGAGACCAGATCCGCCCCATCATCCATGGTGATCTGCGGTTTTGCCTCAAGAACAGCCCTCAAGTGATTATAGTAGGTATCATTGTCTTCGCCTTTAATGGCAAATACCGGGATACCATCATTCTTGACCAGGGAGGCGGTCACGTCATCCTGGGTGCTGAGAGGATTTGAGGCGCATAAATACACTTCAGCTCCCCCTGCCTTCAGGGTCTGGACTAGGGATGCGGTCTCAGTTGTGACATGCAGGCATGCCCCGATACGGATCCCTTCAAGGGGCCTATCCTTCAGAAAACGTTCCCTTATCAGGTTCAATACAGGCATGCTCTTGGCCGCCCACTCAATGCGCAGAAGTCCGGCCTCTGCCAGGCTTTCATCCTTAATGTGATAATTCATGCCTTTATCCCCCCCCTACAGTCCCGCCTGCTCCTTGAGAGTTTCCACCATGTCTATGCGCTCCCAGGTAAATTCCGGCTCAGGTCTGCCGAAATGACCATATGCAGCCGTTTTCTTAAAAATCGGCCGTCTCATGTCCAGGTAATCAATGATATCCTTTGGTTTAAAACTGAAATTCTGTTCTATGAGTTCTACGATTCGCTCCCGTGGAATGGCCTCAGTGCCAAAAGTGCGGACATTTATGGCCAGTGGCCGGGTAACACCAATAGCGTAAGACACTTGGACCTCGCATTCCCTTGCAACCCCGGCGGCCACCAGATTCTTGGCTACGTAACGGGCCATATATGAGGGGGAACGGTCAACCTTTGTCGGATCCTTTCCGGAAAAGGCCCCGCCACCGTGATGACCACGGCCTCCGTAAGTATCAACAATAATCTTTCTCCCGGTAATTCCACAGTCTGCCAATGGACCGCCTACCACAAAACGCCCCGTACTGTTTATAAAAAATTCTGTCTTGCCGGTTAAGTGCTCAGGTGCAACGACTTTTTTAACAACCTCTTCAATCACTGCCTCTCTCACTTCCTTATTGCTGACTCCAGGGTCATGTTGGGCAGCTACTACGATGGAATGGGCTGAGACAGGTCTTCTGTCCTCATACTGAACCGTAACCTGTGACTTGCCGTCAGGTCTCAGAAATGGCAAAATCCCTTTCTTTCTCACCTCTGCCAGACGAAATGCCAATCGATGGGCATACCATATGGGCATGGGCATGTAGTCAGGAGTCTCATCGCTGGCATAACCAAACATCAGACCCTGATCTCCAGCCCCGAGGTCGCCTTCACGATCCACACCCATGGCTATATCCGGCGACTGTTTGTCAATGCTGGAAATAACTGCACAGGTCTGCCAGTCAAAACCCATGGAAGAATTGGAATACCCGATCTCTTTTATAGTACCACGGACTACCTGGGGCATATCTACATAGCAATCTGTGGTTATCTCGCCCGCGATCAAGGCCAGCCCTGTGGTTACCAGAGTTTCACAGGCAACCCGGGCATAAGGGTCTTTGTCTAAGATGGCATCCAGAATAGCGTCTGAGATCTGATCCGCCACCTTGTCGGGATGACCTTCAGTTACTGACTCCGACGTAAAAAGAAAATTCCGCATCATGACTAAATATACCTCCTAAAAAATACCGGCTTTCACCGGCAAATCCGAGAAATTAATTCTTTGGCGGAGAGGGTGGGATTCGAACCCACGGTACACCTTTCAGCATACACTCACTTAGCAGGCGAGCACCTTCGGCCTCTCGGTCACCTCTCCGTATTGATATTTTTTTGGCGGAGGGAGTAGGATTCGAACCCACGGTACCTCTCGGCACAGCGGTTTTCAAGACCGCCGCCTTCAACCACTCGGCCATCCCTCCATGCAGAGATCAATCATTGGGCAATTGTTAACCACATATAAATTACTGACGGCAGTAAATACTGTCAAGAAACGATTCCGGAGACTATATATATAACCTGCCAGAAATACAAACTTTAAAAAATATATGAACGTTTTCTCTTGACAAAAAGAGAATAAATGGAATAACTGAATGAACGTACATTCATTAAAATCCATATTGCACCTGCCCATGAAAACCGCAGACAAACATGATAAAATTGTACAAGCCGCCATTCGGGTGTTTGCCCGTAATGGTTTTTTCGATTCTCGCATAGCAGAAATAGCCAACGAAGCCAATGTGGCTGATGGTACTATTTATCTTTATTTCAACAATAAGTACGACATCCTCATCACTATATTTGAAGAAGAAATGGGCAAAATCATTGCCAGGGTGAAGCAGGAAATCGCTTCATTTGATGACCCGAGGGAAAAGTTGGAGCGCTTTGCCTATCTCCACTTGATTCTGGTCCAAGAAAATAGAGACCTGGCAGAAGTAATACAGGTAGAGCTGCGCCAAAGCAGCAAGTTTATGAAGGAGTATCGCAACAAAAAATTTGCCGAATATGTCAACATCATCTCACACATAGTACGCCAAGGTCAGGCCCAGGAAATCTTTCTGGCAGAAGTGATGCCCGGGATATTCAAAAGGGCCTTTTTCGGAGCACTGGATGAAATGTCCAGGTTCTGGGTGCTTTCTTACAAGAAAAAATACAGTGTCGCCACAGCCGCAAAGCAAATAAGTGATTATTTCCTCCAGGGGATCCTTACCAAGGAGGTCCGCGAGGCAGAGCCTCCTCAGAATAGGTGAGCAAGACGTTCCGGCACGCGGAAGAAAAATACATAGATCTAGGCCCTTCCAAGCACAGAAAGGAACCATGCCCATACTCAATTGCTATTGATAACATAGAACTTATGACCTAGAGCGATTAGCTGTTAGCCATTAGCGTTTAGCTTTGAAAAATCAGGGCATTACGTTAATTAGAAATAACACCCAACGGGTGAAAGTTTGTAATAGTAAAACATCCTGCTTGTCAGGGCGGCAGACCGATAATCATTAAACTAATAGCTAATCGCTAAAGGCTAATCGCTCAATTTAGGTATGAGTAACGAAAACTTCTAAAGATGGGTTTTGTTTTTTACGATTTAAATAATATTCAGAATTAAAGAATGATTACATTGCAAAAAGTCTGAAACATGATCCTGTTGAGCCTCTTGAATATCTGACAGAGTAGGAAGGCGCAATTATGGCGAAGCAAACAGGAAAAATATCCGAACTGTACAAAACAGAGGACTGCTGGGCTATTTGGTTAGGTTTGTTGATCATTTTTGTGGCCATGGCCTTTTTTTGGAGCGGAACCACAATCAAAGAGATCGCCATAACACCCGGAAAGTGGTCAGACCTTGCCGGGTTGTGGTCTGACCTTGTTAAACATTTTGTGCCATACCTCATTATCTTTCTCGGCTTTGGTCTGGTTTTTACCATCAGTATGGCAGTCATGGGCCATAACATAAAAGAATATATCTCAGGTTATACCATTATATTTCTGGGCTCACTGGCCATTTTCTATCTGGCCTCTTCAAAAATGATGAAGGACGCGCACCTGGGAGCGCCATTGCTTGCCCTGGTCATTGGATTGATCATAGGTAATCTCAAAAAAATGCCTAGATGGTTCCAGACCTCAATGAGGACTGAATACTATATAAAGACAGGAATTGTCTTGCTTGGCGCAACCTTACCTTTTACCCTCATAATCACAGCCGGCCCGATTGCCTTTGTCCAGGCAACCATCATCTCCATAACTACCTGGCTAACCATCTATCTGGCTGCCACCAAACTCTTTGGATTGGAACCAAGATTCGGGGCCGTCCTGGGGACCGGTGGCGCAGTATGCGGTGTATCCGCAGCAATTGCTGTTGGTGGGGCCGTCAAGGCAAAAAAGGATCATATTGCCATCACTATCGGCATTGTCTCTATCTGGGCTATTGTCATGATCTTATGCCTGGTGGTGATCACAAAAATAATGATTCCTCCACCGGACAAGTTGGCCGTCACACCGGATACCATAGGAACCATAACTCCAGGGGAAGCCGGGGCATGGGTAGGGACCTCTGAATTTGCAGATGCAGCCGGATTTGCAGTAGTTGCAGAAATAGCCAGTGAATATGGAGAATCTGCCATCCATACATTCACCCTGATGAAGGTAATCGGCAGGGATATCTGGGTAGGGATATGGGCATTTGTCCTTTCAATTGTCTCAGTCATATTCTGGGAGGAAAAAAGGGAAGAGAGGGCTGTCAGGCCTGTGGTAATCTGGGAAAGATTCCCTAAATTCGTGTTGGGTTTCTTCGCCGCCTCGATCATTATCAGCATTATCGCAGCAACCGGGCCGGAACTTTATGTAGGAAAGGCAAAACTAAAGGGTGTCTTCAAGACCCATGTAACAAAGGAAGCCTATAATGCCGACTTTTCAGACTATAAGGTACCAGCCGAACTAACGTATAAGTTTGCCATGTCTCCTGAGCAGGGGGTCATCACCTTTCAGGGCAAGATGTCTTTTGACGAGTTGGATATGTTATTGGCATCTGCAACAACCAAAGATCAAAAAACTGCATTAAAACAGTTGTATTATAAGTCTGACTGGTTCGAGAGCGTCCTTAAATCAAAGGCCATCGCTCCTATCAAGAAATTGCGCTCCTGGTGCTTTGTCTTCTGTTTTCTCTGTATCGGTCTTTCCACACGAGTTAAAGACTTGCTCGTATTCGGCATGAAACCATTCTGGGCCTTTACAATAGGCGTTATGGTCAATGTGCCACTGGGATTCATACTCTCTACTTATGTGTTTGCAGAATACTGGAAAGCTATCAGGTAGTTGAAATCTTCTTTTTGGCATTGTTAATTTAGCCGACAGTCCATCGTTCCTTTGAGCATTAAGAGTATGACGGAACACAGAAGCATTTTTTTACTTTTACTGTAGCATTTCGTCTTCCTTCTGAGTCTTGCAAGAAAATGACTATTAACGCCGATTTGAAAGTGACCACTTTTAGCCGGTTTAGAAGTGACCATAGTTGGCCGGCAAGATTAGCCAACACCTAATTTTTCTTCTTTTTTCCTTTCCGTTCAATTTGTCAATTCGCTCTTCTTCCTCTTTTAGTTCTCTATTTGGTTTTTATTCTTCCCCTACCACATCAGGGTCTATGGTTTTGCCAGGAGGAAAGCCATGGGCCAACCGAATAAGTGCGCGCATTGCCGACGTCATTTTCGCCCAGGAACATACCAACTTCTACCTGGAGATCCGCATCTTGCAAAGATGGACGCGTTAATGGTTAAAATTGTACCTATTTCAGTATGTTAGACACATCTTGCAAAGAAGGACTCGATAGCCTTTTATTGCCTCTTTCTCTACGATGGAAAATGAAGGAGGTGGAAGGCCATGATTGAGAAAAAGCCTGTTTTCGAGATTCACCGCTTGGCAGGCTGGTCCGTTTCAATGACAGCTTTCTGAGGTTCCTGCGGCCGTTCAAGATCACCCCGGTAGCCTGCAATAACAATATCAAGGTCCTCTTTACCACAGCTATCGACATAATTAATCATCTGATTGCTGCCGAGGCGGATCGTTCCCTTCTGGAAAAGCTCCATTATTATCAATCTCCGGACGTGCTTGTTTCAGCGCGGCCACTCTCAAACCGGCCATTTCTGTCCATTTTTAAGCTGGCGTTAATATCTTTCTGACGTGCGTTAGTGTATACAGCATCCTAGGAATGCGGCATGCCATTTTTCATTGAAAAAACAGGTAGCTGTGGTATTATTGGCATAATACTCATTCCATAAAGTAGGAAACTCGGGCTAGGTGTAAACAAAAAGGCATTCTTTTCCAATAAGAAGGATGTGCATAATAACCGTGTGGCAGAAGGTGGACCTGTGGCCGCAAATCGTCGCGGATGCCCAAATTGCCGGCACATGAGGCCACCCTCACTGCCGATGAAGGGTATGAGATGGATCTGATAGGAAACCTTTCGGTCTTTAATCCTGCGTTAGTCTTGCAGACCTTTAACCTGTCCTTGCTCTCCGGCGAGCTCAGGTTCGTAATCCCTGGCAATACAGCGAGCTTCTACTTCAAGGATGGGCACCTCATCTACGCCAGCGCAGACAAGAAGAAGAAGAAAATCGGCCAGTTTCTCATCGAACACGAGTGGATCACCAGGGAACAGCTGAACTTGGCCCTCCAAATCTTTCACAAAGAAGCTGGCCGCAAGCGCATCGGACAGATCCTGGCGGAACATGGATTCCTGGATCATGCTGACCTGGTCTCTGCGGTTCACGAATTAGGGAGGTGGTCTTCGAGGTTCTCTTTTGGGAGAAGGGGCATTTCGTCTACCACGACAAGGTCTATTCAGAGTCAGAGGATATCCTTGTTGACGAAAGGCTTGATTACTTGATCCTGGAGGGCCTTGCACGTCTGGACGAGGCAAAAGGGTCCTCCTGACATACAGGGCCTTTCTCCTGAGGCCCTTGATCTGCCTGAGGCCTCTGATACCAATGAGTCCAAGGAGCCCACTTTCCAGAATAAATGATCCTATAAGTGACTTAGGTATGCCCTAGACACCTGGAATATTGGGGACTTCTTATTGTCCGTCTCGGATTTGTTCGCTCTTCGTTTTCCTCGCCCGATACCTTGCAGTGCCCTTCTTTGTTCGTTTTTACTTGACCACATCACTTCCAATAGTGCTAAAAAATTTAGTGTGTGGTGCTTGGGAGTGCAATTTCGGATCAAATCGCAAAAAGCGATTTCCTGTCAGCTTGTGAGGCTTACTGGCCAGGTGCTCAATAGTGTCATACAGGGCTTTGAGTGGGAAGGGCTTGGCAAGAACCTTATCGAAGTCGCTATCCTTAAGCAGCCAGGGCGTTCCGGAAATAGCGACAACCGGAGTAGTTTTGCGGCTGGAATTGCGGACATGCCGAGCGACCTCTTTGCCGTCAATGTCCGGCATACAGATATCTGTTATTACAATGTCGATGAACTTTTTATCGAATTTTTGAATCCCCTCTCTGCCGTCGGTCGCAGTTTCAACATTATATCCGAACTCTGTTAACGCCAGTTGCAGCAGACTTACAATCATTTGTTCATCGTCGATAACCAAAACCGTGCACATGCTGACCACCAGTGATTGCTAAAAGTTACAAATAACGACATTTTTCAAGTTAGCATCTTTTATCTTATTACACCCGGCTTGTCAACAATATATTGTATTTTATTTATATTAAACCTCCATATATAGATAAAATCGTATTACGATCTTATAGAAACACAGATGCATTTTTCTGCATGATCTCAAAATCCTGCTCGGTCAACCCAGCACCACAAACAACCTGCTTTGCCAAGTTTTGATCAATCAAGTCTTCGGGAGCATGGGCGTCCCTATCCCGATAGCCCAAGAATATCAAGCCGCTTTTAGCATGAAATCAACATGCACTGCTTCAAAAGGGAATTCTATTTGACCTTTATCGGTCTTTTGCAATATTCCAACATTCAAAAGCATGTGCACATCACGATGCACTGCTTTTATATCTCTGCCCAAACGACGCGCTGCTTCACGCATTGACATTGGCCCTGCGTCTGTCATAACTTTGAGCAGCTCCCATCGATTGCCCGAGAGCACCTTAAAAAGGAGCGTAGGCGACTCGAAGCTGATGAATGTTCCTTGCGGTTTTCCCTCTAAAGCTCCAAGTAACCGTTTGTTGATTTTCTCACGGGAAGAAATCTCCAATATTACGGTACGCATGTTAAAACCTCCAGTTGTCCACATCGTTCCAGAAATCTTCGAGCAATGCTTTCGGTGTGGTGAAAATGTATGGAATTTCGTCTTCACCTATATGCTTGTGATCACCCTTGCCTGCCTCGTTGTCGTAACGCAGCACACAATTACCATTCACAACAAGGGCAAGCCGATATTTGAAACCGTGGTGACTTTTTGAAAGAGGCGAAGAGAGTAACCACACCACCATTTCAACGAAAATATTTTCGGAGAGGATGTGCCGCTCGTTGAGCATTAACTTGGTGTTCATGTTGGATGTAATAACAACATTGATAAGTGTTGTCAAGAGTCACAACACATACCCATTATTGGATGGATATACTTGGGATAACCCATAAACCTCGCAGTTAGCGCGGTTTGTATTGTATTAATAGGCGGTTAATGATGAAGCATGATCCAATACGGGAAGCTGTGAGGCGGTACCGGGAGTTCATTGAAGATGGTTTCAATATGGGAAGACGTGAAGATTTGACAGGTGGTGGTCTGAGACGAAACGCAGGTGGTTGGGAAAGTGTTTTGGAAGGAATTGGCCAGGTATTTCGGTATATCCCGGCCTTCAGTCTCGAAGGCCGTCAAGCGAGGTGAAAAATTTGCAAAAGAGAATGATGTTAAACTGTTAAACTAACTCCGCGTCCCCCAGATCATTTTCTTTTTAGCCCGTTTTCAGATAATAGACTCTATTTCTCCACAAGCTTCCACAGATCGATAATGCCCAGACTGGCAATGATGTGTCGCTCTTCATCCACGACCGGAATTTCTTTAATATTTCTATTGACCATCAGGTCAAGCACCTTCTTGATGTCATCTCCTTTTTGGGCAAAAATAATGTTCTCGTCCATGATATCAGCGACTTTTTCAGAAGTAATC
>JAUWGF010000023.1:0-14669 GCA_030606515.1 Deltaproteobacteria bacterium
CCACGAACCACGAACTACTTAGAGGGCGGAGGTCGGAGGATAAAAGACAGAGGTCAGAGTTGATAACCACGAACCACAAACTATGCTATAACTGGTCCGCCCAGCAGGATTCGAACCTGCGACCTGCGGATTAGAAGTCCGCTGCTCTATCCAGTTGAGCCATGGGCGGGTTCCAATGATCGATTCGGATTCGTGTATAATCTCTTACTATGTCCTTGTAAAGTGACTTTCCTCGTAACCGTTCAGGTTTTCGGTGAACCTTGAACCACTGAACCCTGAACCCATGAACCTCTGAACGGTTACAGATGTTTCAATACCATTGACAGCCGATTTACCTGGATCTGCAATTCATCTAGTCCTGCATTATTGTGGGCTACATAATCAGACCTTTTGGCCTTTACTTCCTGAGGAATCTGAGTGGCCATCCACCTGGAGGCCATGTCAATGGACATCTGTTTACGTTCTGCCAGTCGTTGGATACAGATCGGTTCTGATGCCACAACTGAAACTACGTAGTCAAAAAGGTCTTGCCAACCAGCCTCAAAAAGTAAAGGTACTTCTACTATTACGACATTGTTTCCTGAAGCGGCCAGTTGTTGAAGTATCTGATCCATCCGTTTAAAAACATGGGGATGAATAATATTTTCTACAAGCCGCCTGGTACCAGCATCGGTCAACATCATTTCAAGCATTCGGTGTCTGTCAAGGGTCTTGTTGTCCTTTAGAATCTCTGCTCCAAAGGTACTGACAAGTTCCTCCAGGGCTGGTTTCCCAGGCTCCACAACCTCTTTGGCAAGCCTGTCTGTATCAATGACTGGGAAATTCTGCTCTGACAGCATCCTTCCCACAGTGCTTTTTCCCGAGGCTATCCCCCCGGTAAGACCAATAACTTTGGCAGGCCAGCTAGAGGATCTTTTGCAAAAATTACCTTTTTTGTTTAATATATCCGGGTGCAATGGTATCGAAGCCATGTCACAAGCTCATTACAGGAGAAATGGATGAAAGTCGATAGAGATACAGTTGTCACTATCAATTATACAGTAACTGTAAAAGATGGTGAAACACCAGAGGATCTTAACAGACCCTTTAACTGCCGGTTTCTGTATGGCAGAGATCGTATTTTACCCGCCCTTGAGAATGCGTTGATCGGCCACGAACAGGAGGATGAGATCCAAGTAACCATACCGCCTGAGCAGGCCTTTGGTCCCTATGACCCGCACCTGATTAAAAAGGTACTCATTTCTGATCTTAATCATTCCGGACAGTTGAAGGAAGGGGAATATTATGAAGAGTTCGGTTCAAATGGGAAGCCAATTAAATTCTATCTGAAAGAACTACACGGAGATTACGTATTAGCAGACTTCAATCACCCGTCAGCCGGCAAGTCTTTGGTTCTTGATGGCACTATTTCAGAGGTAAAGGCCGCATCCATGCTGGATATCATGGTAGCTATGAATGCGTGTGCAGAGGGCGGGTGAAATCCTTAAGAATCAGGGCCAGGTAGGCCCTTCCATATAAAAATATAAACCGTTCAGGGTTCAGGGTTCAAAGGTTTTGAGTATATAAATTATTTGTCCGATGAAATCATATGGGACTACAAGGAAAAACGTGGGTTAGTGCCGGATTGACAGACTCACTGATGAAAGGAAAAATTATGGGGCTGTATGTTAAATGGAGACGCGGGCAGGCCGATGAAACATAACTTCGTAGAGCACCTTAACGAGAAAGTCATGTTGGGAGATGGCGCCTTTGGGACCTATCTCTTTGAAAAAGGTATAGACCTCGCAAAGAATACTGATTTGCTTAACATCAGCGATCCGGA
The DNA here is from genome assembly GCA_030606515.1 of Deltaproteobacteria bacterium. Lineage (GTDB taxonomy): Bacteria > Desulfobacterota > Dissulfuribacteria > Dissulfuribacterales > UBA3076 > UBA3076. The sequence goes on from JAUWGF010000023.1 coordinate 1,823, forward strand.
CCTAGTCTATTCCATTCATGAGGAATACATTCGGGCCGGAAGCGAACTCATTGAGACCAATACATTTGGGGCCAATCGTTTCAAAATGCTCAGGGTCGGCCGGGAACACAGGGTTCGGGAAATTAATCTGAAGGGGGCTGAGCTGGCATGCCGGGCAGCAGGGCATGATATCTTTGTGGCCGGATACATCGGCCCGACTGGCGTAAATTTTCCACTTGAGAGTGGTGAGGTTGAATCCGGCACAGTGCAGGAGGCCTTTGTTGAACAGATGACCGCCTTGCTGGAAGGCGGGGTGGATCTGTTCATTCTCGAAACCTTTACCTACCTGGACGAGCTGCTTTTGGCCATTGAAACGGCCAGGAAAATTGTACCCGAAATCCCGATTGTGGCCCAGATGGTCTACCCGTTCCACGGGCGGACAGCCATCGGCCTGGACGCCTTTGATTGTGGCAGGGCCACAGCAGCTGCAGGGGCCACAGTCGTTGGTACCAATTGCGGACGGGGAGTCAAGGCCATGCTCTCGGCAGTTGAGCGGCTGTCTCCCCTTAAGGATGAAGTTTTCCTTTCAGCGTTTCCCAATGCCGGACTACCTGAGGTCGTGGAACACCGCATGGTGTATTCGACACCGCCGGCCTATATGGCCGAAAAGGTAGCCGAAATGGTAAAGTTCGGAGTCCGGTTGATTGGCGGATGCTGCGGTACTACACCGGCCCATATCCATGAATTCAGAAAACACCTCCACATCAAGAGACACAAGGCCACACGGGTTGTAACCAGCGTGGAGAAATCCTCTGATTTGCCCGAAGACAGAAAGGACTCTATTGGCAGGGGCGGAATGATCGAAAGCCTGAGTTCCGACCGCATCCCTATACTTGTGGAAGTGGATCCTCCCAGGCATCTGGATATAGAGGGAATTCTCACGGGCGCACGAGCCTTAGCGGATGCCGGCGCTGATGCAATCACTCTCGCCGAACATCCCCTGGCCGTTCTCCGGGCGGACAATCTGTCTCTTGCACACAGGATACGGGAGGAGACCGGGATCCAGACAGTGCTTCATCTGACCTGCAGGGATCGGAATATCTTGGGTCTTCAGGCACAGATTATGGGAGCTCATGTCCTCGGATTAGAAGCCATCTTGGCTGTCACTGGAGATCCGGCTACCTCCACGGATCAGCCCGGTGTGAGCGGAGTATTCGATGTCCGCTCCTTTGGCCTGGTGCAGATGATAGATCAGTTCAACCGCGGGCTGAACATGGCAGGGGCCTCAATGAAAAAGCGGACCGATTTCTCTATTGGTGTGGCCTTCAGCTATCGCCATGTCAATCCTGATCTCCAGATCAGCAGACTGGAACGAAAGGCCGATCTGGGTGCACATTTTGTCATGACGCAGCCAATTTTTGACCGGGATACCGTAGAGGCCATGATGGAGCGGACGCAACACCTGGACCTCTTGGTTTTCACTGGTATCTTTCCACTCATATCTGCCAGGAATGCGGATTTTCTGCACAACGAAATCCCAGGCATTTCAATTCCCAGAGAGATTCGAGAACATCTGTGGAAGTATGAAAAGGTCGAGGACCAGCGCAAGGCGGCCTTGGACTTCACCAGGAAGCTGATTGCCGACATCACTCCGTTCGCTGACGGACTTTATCTGATCAGTCCTCTCAATAAGTGGGAAATCCCGTTAACATTGGTACAAGAAGTAAGGGCCTCCGGGCACTGACGGAGCTCAATATCATAACGGGCATGGGGTCTGATATTTCATCTCTAACTTCACTGATCAAACTGACTGTCAGGCGCAAGGGACTTTTTGAACCCGAAGCCAGAATAGTAACGGCGGTTTCAGGCGGGCCGGATTCGGTCTGTCTGCTGCATATTCTGTATCTATTGAGTAGCCAGTGGGGGCTGGGCCTTGAAGTGGCCCACTTTGAGCACGGCCTCAGGGGCCGGGAATCCAGAGACGATGCCTGTTTTGTAGAGAAACTGTCCCATGATCTTGGCCTTGGTTTTTCCATTGAGCATGGCAATGTCAGGGCCTTTGCCGGCAAAGAAGGCATAGGAATTCAGGAAGCCGCCCGGATCCTCAGGTACGAATTTCTGGAACGTGTGCGTACTGAAACCAAGAGCACATATATTGCCACAGCACATACTGCTGACGACCAGGCAGAAGAAGTGCTGCTGCGGTTGATCAGAGGTGCAGGCCTTCCGGGACTCAGCGGAATTCCATGGGTAAGAGACAACTACATAGTACGTCCGCTGCTGGGTGTAACCAGGCAGCAGATCCTGGGCCATCTTAAAGCCAATGGCATCCCATTCGTAATAGATCAATCCAATAATAGCAGGGCATATCTGCGCAATCGTATTCGCAAAGACCTCCTCCCGCTTCTGGCTGAGGATTTCAACCCCGCCATTGTACGTACTATTAATCGCACGGCAGAGATGCTGGCAGAAGATCATCAGTTGTTGGAAAAGATGGCAGAAGAGGCATATCAGGATTCATTATCATCTTCTTCCCGGGAGGGAAAACTGGGCTTCAGTGTAAAAAAGGTTAAGGGATATCCAGGGCCGATTCGCCGCAGGATCTACAGAATGGCCCTGAGGGATTTAAGACTATTCAGCGGCAGGATCAGAGCCGGCCATCTCTTGGGGATAGATAAGTTGGTTACTACCTGTAAAGACCCTTGCGCCTCATGCAGGCTGCCCGGAGGTGCTGTGGCCTTTAGAAGATATGAAGAGCTGTTTATTTCCTCTTCCGACCCGGAAGAACTGATTTTGGATTCAAATGGCAAGAGTTGTTCTATAAGCGTTACCGGACCTGGGCGTTGGCCTGCTCCTTGTGGAAAAGGACACGTGGAGATTTCACTCTCAAATGTTACAAGTGACTTCAGGTCCCGAAATCGAAAAGAGTATTTCAGGCCACTATGGTTGAATCCGGAGGCGGTTAAGTTTCCTCTGGATCTCAGGACAAGAAGGCCTGGGGAAATTTTTTGGCCCCTGGGCGCCCCAGCGCCTTTTAAGCTCAAGAAATTCCTGATCTCAAGCAAAATTCCCCGTGGGGTCAGAGGCTCTTTGCCGTTACTCACCAGCGGCAAGGAAGTAGTGGCAGTAGTAGGCGTTGAAGTCTCCCATCCCTATAGGCTCGTTCAAACAAGCGGAAAAGCGCTTTCACTTCAGTGGATAAAGTAAAATAATTATTGTATTCAACTCGTTATTTTGATTTATTATACGTTTTGATTTATGTTTGAAAAATATACTATTGTAGCGGAGGATTACTTTTGAACACCTTTTACAGGAACTTGAGCCTGTGGCTTGTTATTGGCCTTGTGATGGTCTTTATATTCAATCTTTTTAACGAGCCTCAGAAATCAATACCGGAGATCCCTTACAGCGGCTTTTTGGAACATGTTGAAAAAGGTGAGGTGACCAGTGTTGTTATTCAAGGAGACAAACTTGACGGTACATTTGAGAACCAGGCACCTTTTTTCACTGTAATACCTGTCCAGGATCCCGATATGATGCATTTATTAAAAGAAAAAGGGGTTACTATCCAGGTAAAACCGGTCGAGGATACGCCTTGGTATCTTGCATTGCTGGTTTCCTGGTTTCCCATGTTGCTCCTCATAGGTGTATGGATTTTCTTCATGAGACAGATGCAGACAGGGGGTGGCCGCGCCCTGTCCTTTGGTCGCAGCAAGGCCAAGCTTGTTACTGATCAGAGTACCAAGGTTACATTTGAAGATGTGGCAGGCATAGAAGAGGCCAAGGAGGAACTGGGGGAAATAATCGACTTTTTGAAAGATCCCAAAAAGTTCACCCGTCTCGGAGGCAGAATTCCAAAGGGTGTCCTGCTGATCGGGTCACCCGGTACAGGGAAAACTCTTCTGGCCAGGGCCATAGCCGGGGAAGCGGATGTACCGTTTTTCACTATCAGCGGGTCTGACTTTGTGGAGATGTTTGTTGGTGTGGGTGCTTCCAGGGTAAGAGACCTCTTTGTCCAGGCAAAGAAGAATGCACCATGCATCATCTTTATTGATGAGTTAGATGCAGTAGGCCGTCACAGGGGTGCCGGTCTCGGGGGCGGACATGATGAAAGGGAACAGACGTTAAATCAGCTCCTGGTGGAAATGGACGGTTTTGAGAGCGCTGAAGGGGTCATTTTGGTTGCAGCTACCAACAGGCCTGATGTACTGGATCCGGCCTTGTTAAGACCTGGCCGTTTTGATCGACAGGTAGTTGTCCCTGTACCCGATCTCAGGGGACGTGAACAGATATTGAAAGTACACGTGAATAATGTTCCGCTTGGACCGGATGTTGAACTGTCAGTAATTGCCAGGGGTACACCAGGGTTTTCCGGGGCCGACCTTGAAAATCTTGTAAACGAGGCAGCCCTTCTTGCAGCCAGAGAAAACAAAGAGACCGTCAGCATGGCCGACTTTGAGAAGGCCAAAGACAAGGTCCTCATGGGCACCGAGAGAAAAAGCCTTATCATTTCGGATGAGGAAAAGCGCATAACTGCTTACCATGAAGCAGGACACACATTGGTAGCAAAAATTCTCCCCGGCACTGATCCGATTCATAAGGTGACCATCATACCAAGGGGTCGTGCCCTCGGGCTCACCCAGCAGCTTCCGGAAGAAGAGCGTCATAGCTATCCAAGGTCATATCTTCTTAACAACCTGGCAATTCTCATGGGAGGCCGGGTGGCGGAAGAACTGATAATGAATGAATTTACTACCGGGGCGGGAAATGACATTGAAAAGGCCTCACACCTGGCGAGAAAGATGGTTTGTGAGTGGGGTATGAGTGATGGGCTTGGCCCCATAGCATTTGGCAGAAAGGAAGAACACCCGTTTCTCGGCAGGGACTTCGGCCAGGTTAAGGATTACAGCGAGGAGACCGCCCGGAGAATAGATCAAGAAATCCTGAAAATAGTGCATGATTCATACAAACGAGCCAAATCCGTGATCCAAGAGGATATTGATTGCCTTCACAGTATTGCCAATGCCTTATTGGAGAAGGAATCCCTTGATGCAGCGAGTATTGAACAAATAATGGGTAACTGCCGAAAAGATACTCAGATTCAAATGGCAGGCGCCTGATACTACGAGAATGGCGCAATTATTCACTCCCTGCCAAAAAGTGTGAACGGTTACAAGGATGGCTCTCCCCGGTTTGGCTATAAAAGAGCATACATTCCACTGGGGTTCTCGCACATATATCATGGGGGTCATAAACGTGACCCCGGATTCATTTTCAGATGGCGGGAAATTCTTTTCTCCGGAAGGGGCTAAGCAGCAGGCCGCCTCGCTGGTTGCTGCCGGAGCTGATATCCTGGACATAGGAGGGGAGTCTACCCGGCCTTTCTCAGAGCCTGTTACTCCGGAAGAAGAATTGCGCCGGGTGATACCTGTTATAAGGGAGATACGAAAAATCAGTGATTGCCCGATATCTGTTGATACTGTAAAGGCTGAAGTGGCCGAGGCCGCACTTTACGAGGGGGCTGACATTATCAATGATATCAGTGCACTGCGTTTTGATCCCAAAATGGCCGATGTAGCATCTGCCTTTGAAGCCCCTGTTGTGCTTATGCATATGAAGGGGAGTCCTAGAGATATGCAAGTGGATCCCCACTATGAAGATGTGGTTTGGGAGGTCAAGGGCTTTTTGGAAAAACGTATGGCCTGGGCCAATAGCAAGGGCATTCCCAAGGAAAAGATGCTGATTGATCCCGGCATTGGGTTTGGGAAAAGTTTTCAGGACAACCTGGTATTGATTAATCGCTTGGAGGAGTTTACCGAGCTAGGGGTGCCGGTAATGGTGGGTGTGTCGCGGAAGGCCTTTCTGGGAGCAATAGCCGGAATAAATGAGGCAGGAGAGCGTGATGTGGCTACTCTGGGTGCGATCGCAGCATCAGCCATGAGGGGAGCGGATTTGGTGCGGGTCCATAATGTTGCCATCACCAGGCAGGTACTCCGGGTAGTTGACGCTATTCGCAGAGAGAGCCTTTAATGAAATAAATGTTGAATTGTGAATTGTGAATTGTGAATTGTGGAAGAAGATTTAAAAGAGATATACCTTTAAGCACACAGGTCATATTTAAGAAAATAACCTTAATATGTTAATTGTCCCTGACCTAAATGGATGTCCTTTACCTTAATTCAACATTCAAAATTCAAAATTCAGCATTATCTATAAAACAGTGTAATTTTTAATGTTTGAGAGCATTACTCAATATATACCGATAATCCGGTGGCAGGATGTAGTGGACATCTTGGTGGTTTCCTACATCATATACCGTGTCGTCCTTCTTATCAGGGGAACCCGTGCTGTACAGATGGCAGCAGGGCTGGCTTTAATTATTGTGATTTATTTCGCAGCCGGGGAGTTGAAACTCTTCACTCTTCACTGGCTCCTGGGGACCATCCTTAGCTCTTTGTTTCTACTCATCATAATAGTGTTTCAGGATGATATTCGCAGGGCGCTGGCTCAGATGGGCCAGACCCCTTTTCCGAAACTTCGGGTAAAGACCTTCCAGGCCCTTGAGGAAATTGCAAAGGCAGTCACTACTTTAACAGAGAGCCATACGGGCGCCCTGATAGTACTTGAGAGGGATGTAGGCTTAAAGGACCACCTTGAGTCAGGAGTGACAATTGACGGGCAAGTAAGTCGTGCCTTGCTCTGTACAATATTTGACAAGGGGACTCCCTTACATGATGGTGCGGTAATTATTCAAAAGAATAGGCTTTCAGTGGCTGGATGCGTGCTGCCCTTGAGCACAAACCCAAACATCAGCAAACGTCTGGGCACCAGACACAGGGCAGCTATAGGTATAACAGAACAGACCGATGCCGTAGTAGTAGTCGTTTCTGAGGAGACCGGCAGTCTCTCTGTGGCCATTGCCGGAAAAATCACCAGAGATATAGATCTCGGCACGCTCAGGCGTATCCTGCATAACGCCTTTGCAGGTGAAGAGACTGAAAAACCATGGTGGCGAAGGAGGATAGTTTAGCCTGTGCACCGGCGAGGTTCTATTCGAAAAGATTGGGTTATCAAGTCACTCTCATTGGGATTTGCTTTGCTGCTTTGGTTCTTTGTGGTTGGACAAGAAAAGGCCGAGGTAAGCGTTTCCATTCCACTTGAACTGGTAAATATACCCGCGAGCCTGGTAATAGCCAACGATATTCCTTCCAATATTGATGTCAGAGTCTATGGTCCCCGCAGCATGATTCGTGCCATGGCTACCAAGGGTGTTTTTAGGGTAATTGATCTTAAAGATGCAACACCAGGCAAAACCACTGTTCACTTATCACCTGATAGCCTTTCTTTGCCCGGGGCAGTTCGAGCACTCAGGATACAGCCTAGCAATGTTGAAATAGTGCTGGAACCTCTCGTGTTAAGTGATTTCCCGGTAAGGCCTGTTCTAAAAGGCACGGTTGCCAAATATCACAAGGTCTTAAACACGGAAGTATATCCTCCGAGAGTAGTTCTTTCAGGGCCTGAAAGCGTAATAAAGGCTATGAAGGACGTAAGGACATTCCCAGTGGACCTTGATGGGGCTTCAGATAATATTACCAGGGAAGTAGGTCTGGATCTTCAGGGACTCCATGTATCACCTGAAGAAAAGGGAACATATAAAGTCGCTGTATATATAGTGCCTGCCCAAGGCACAAGGCGCATCACTCATATACCGGTACAGATTGAAACCACCAAGTCCGATGTTTTATGGTGGCCCAGAATAGTAAGCGTGACTTTACGAGGGCCCATACTGGATCTCAGAGAAATCAAGGTCACAGATATATATGTTGGGATTTCAGTGAATGGGCTTGAGCCCGGCATTCATTCGGTGGAGCCTGAATGCATTGTCCCTGGGGGATTCACATTAATGGAGATAACACCCCGAAATATCAAAGTGAATATTCCTGAGGAAAAGATTGAGGAATTGAGGAATTGAGGAATTGAGGGATTCTGGAGATCATTAAATGCGCAAATTGTTCGGTACAGACGGCATTCGCGGAGTTGCAAATATCCATCCCATGACTACTGATATTGCCATGAAGATCGGCCGTGCCGTGGCCTATATGTTTAGAAATCGTCGTGGGCGTCATCCCAGGATACTTATAGGAAAGGACACCCGGTTATCATGCTATATGCTGGAGAATGCGCTTGCAGCCGGAATATGTTCAATGGGAGTGGACGTTTTGCTGCTAGGGCCCATGCCTACCCCGGCCATTGCATTTCTAACTACAAACATGAGAGCTGATGCCGGAGTAGTGATATCAGCATCCCATAATCTTTTTCAGGATAATGGAATAAAACTTTTTTCAGGCGATGGCTTTAAATTACCCGACGAATCAGAGGAGCAAATAGAGGAACTGATGGATTCGGGAGTATTAATAGAATCCCAACCAACCGGGCAAGATGTCGGCAAGGCATTCCGCATCGACGATGCCCCCGGCAGGTACATAGTATTTGTGAAAAACACGTTTCCAAATGATCTTGTCCTGGATGGCCTTAAGGTAGTGTTGGACTGTGCACATGGTGCTACCTACAAGGTGGCTCCTGCTGTTTTTGAAGAGCTTGGGGCTGAGGTAATAAAATTGGGAGTAAGTCCAAACGGTACCAATATTAACCATGGGTGCGGAGCCGTTTATCCTGAACTCATGCAGAAGGCTGTGGGCGAGCACAAGGCCGATATCGGAATCGCACTTGACGGGGATGGTGACCGTGTAATAGTGGTTGATGAAAAGGGTTCAGTGGTTGATGGAGATCACATCATGGCAATATGTGCCTATGATATGATTGACAGGGGTAAGCTCAACTCTAATACTGTAGTGGCAACGGTCATGAGCAACATGGGGCTTGAGGTCGCTCTGGAGAACAAGGGAGGGCGGCTGATCCGAACACAGGTTGGTGACCGCTATGTTGTGGAAACCATGAGAAGGGCAGGTTACAACTTCGGTGGTGAACAGTCAGGACACCTGGTGTTTCTGGATTATATAACTACGGGAGATGGTATCTTGGCTGCTTTACAGCTTTTGGCTGTCATGCAAAAGAAAGAAAGGCCTCTTTCAGAACTTGCCGCCATAATGGATTCCTTTCCTCAGGTACTGCACAATGTCCAATTACGGGAGAAGAAGACTGTGGATGAAATTGCCGGTCTTAAGGAACTCCAGGACCGGCTAAAGAAAGATCTTAAACGCAAAGGCAGAATACTTGTCAGATCCTCCGGCACTGAGCCGGTTATACGTATAATGGTTGAAGGCGAAAACGAGGAACAGATTAACAGCATAGCCCTGAAAATGAGTAATCATGTTGAGTCGGTCTGCGGGGTTTAATCCGCTTTTCGTCTGATAAAGGCAGGAATATCCAATTCATTGGTGTCCACTTTATCAAGGCCATCAAAGTCTAATGCTTGTTTCCCCGGATTCTTTATGTGGTCGGATATCCCGATAGAATCCTTTTGGATGTGAGTTGTCGGATCATGATCCAGTTTTATAATCTTATTCTTTTTCTTAATAGATTCTATTGGTGTAACAATGTGCTTTTCAAAGGAACGGGCATCAGGCCCTATACCGGTGGCAATAACTGTTACCCTGATTTCTTCATCTATATCGTCATCAAATACAGTACCCAGGATGATATTGGCGTCTTCATGGGCCTCGTCGTGAATCAAGGAAGATGACTGTTCTACCTCCTCCATGCTCAAAGTAGAACTGCTTGCGGTAATGTTCATCAGGATGCCCCTGGCACCGCTTATGGAAATGTCCTCAAGCAAGGGATTGGCTATGGCCATTTGTACTGCCTCCAAGGCCCTGCGTGACCCTTTGGCAACACCTGTACCCATGAGGGCCATCCCCATTTCAGCCGTAACAGTGCGAACATCTGCGAAGTCCACGTTTATATACCCTCTCAGGACTATGAGGTCTGAAATGCCTCTTACTGCATAGTAAAGGACCTCATCTGCCTTTCGGAACATCTCCAGTATCGGAGTGTTGGGCTGGGCAAGGCTTCTGAGCCGATCGTTTGGAATGGTTATTATAGTATCTACAACATCTTTTAATTCTTTTATTCCCTCTTCGGCAACGCGCCTCCTGCGTTTTCCCTCAAAGGAAAACGGTTTTGTCACTACTGCTACTGTAAGAGCACCCATTTCCTTACTGATTTCTGCAATAACAGGGGCCCCTCCGGTGCCGGTACCTCCACCCATGCCGGCAGTGATGAAGACCATGTCGCTTCCCTCCAGCATTGCCCGGATATCGTCTATGCTCTCTTCTGCGGCTTCCCTGCCAATTTCAGGTTTTGCTCCTGCTCCGAGTCCCTTGGTGAGTCCTTTACCCAGCTGAATCTTTGTGCCGGCCCTGGACACTTCAAGGGCCTGGGAATCCGTGTTTGCAGCTATGAATTCCACACCCTTGAGTTCGGAGGCTATCATACTGTTAATGGCGTTTCCGCCTCCACCTCCGACTCCTATTGCCTTTATCTTTGCAGTGAGTTTTGGCTCTATAAACTCAAAAGACATGTGCTTACCTCCAACTCGAATAGGTGCGGCTTTCGCATAATGCAGTGTAGCTATCAATCAATATATTGTATAAATTAGTATTTATGATACCATATAATGTAGTTTGTCAAGAGAAAAAAGTGAAAAAAAACTCTACAGCCCAAATATTTCTTGATAATCAGGGAATTGTAAGATTAGGGATTGAAGGTATCATAGTGATTTAATTCCTCAATTTGTTTTAAATCTTAAACCATGACTTCATGCGAAGGGTTACCCTGTTGAATATATTCCCGTCTCTTATTCGAAATTTTCTTTGAGGCTGATGTTCCATGCCATAGAGCACAAGGCCTACAGCAGTGGCGAACATGGGTCCGCTGACCACGTCCACCAGGCCGGAGATCCGCTGTGGATAGCCGATTCTCGTTGGCAACTGGAATACCTGATCCGCAATCTCGGCGATTCCGGGCAGGAGGGCAGAGCCTCCGGTTATAACCACCCCTGAAGCCAGTAGTTCTTTAAGTCCTGTCCGTTCTATTTCCTGGTCAACCAAGGTAAAGATCTCCTCCACTCTGGGCTCAAGTATTTCAGACAGGATGTGCCTGGACAAAAGCCTGGGTTTGCGCCCTCCCACACTGGGGACTTCTATCATCTGATCTTTATCTACCAAAGAGTTGAGACAGCTACCGTGGCCTATCTTTATTTGTTCAGCCTCTTTACTGGGTGTCCTTAACCCGACTGCTATGTCATTAGTGAGGTTATTACCGCCAAGTCCCAGCACGGCTGTGTGTTTGATGGCACTTTCAGTAAACAGAGCAAGATCAGTAGTACCACCCCCAAAGTCCACAAGGGCCACCCCCAGGTCCTTTTCCTCCTGGGTTAAGACTGCTTCGGCTGAGGCAAGGGGCTGAAAAACTATGTCTACTACGTCAAGCCCTGCCCGGTTTGCGCACTTGATAAGGTTCTGTGCAGCCGTAACTGCTCCTGTCACTATATGTACTTTGGCTTCCAGCCTTACCCCGGTTATCCCGACAGGGTCCAGGATCCCTCCCTGCTCATCTACAATGTACTCTTGTGGCAGAATATGTATGACCTCTCTATCAAGGGGTATGGCTACTGCCCTTGCCGCATCTATGACTCTGTCAACGTCCTCCTGTGAGACCTCCTGGCCCTTTACAGCTATCACCCCATGGCTGTTGAAGCCCTTTATATGGCTACCGGCAATACCAATGAACACTGAACCGATTTCACACCCGGCCATGAGTTCGGCCTCTTCCATAGACCTCTGTATGGAATCGACCGTATTATCAATATTGACAACTACTCCCTTTCGGAGACCTACAGAAGGATAAGTCCCCACGCCTATAATCTCAGCAGCCTTTTCGCTGAGCTCACTCACTACGGCACATATTTTAGTAGTGCCGATGTCTAGGCCGACAATCATGTTACCGGGTCTCTCCACCTTTTCCTCTCCTAATGTTTCAGACTGGCCAGGGCTTGGCCAGGGCCGTAATCCAAATCAACCTTAGTTGCTTTCTTATATATTCCTGAGCGATAGAGTTGATACAGGACTTTTTCCGCCTTACTGAATTGGGCACTGAGATTTTCAGTATCAAAGTGAAAAGGAATACCGCTGTCAGATGTATAGAGTATTAAGGTATGTTTTTTAGCTATATCTATTTGGCTAATATTGTTTACACCCAGAGTTCTTGTGCCTTTGCTTGCCATGGATATTAATTTCAGGGCCTTTTGGATTTGGTGATTTGGTGATTTGGTGATTTGGTAATTTTTTATGTTTTTAGGATCAATTCCGGTAATGATGGGAAGAGAGACGGGGTCTTCTGTAGAAAGTTTATCGATAATTTCACCTTGTTCATCAACCAAATACATTTTGTCAGAATTCAACAGGGCTACCGGTGTACGTTCTTTGATCGTAATCATTAAGTGATCCGGCAATTTTCTCTTAACTTCAACAGTATGGACCCAGGGATGCGCCTCTATGGACGTTGCAATTGATTTCAGATCGAGAGACAGGAGATTGTCCTGAGCGGTCACATCGCTCAGTTGCAAAATCTCCTCTTCTGTGACGCGATCGCAGCCTTTCACCAGAACTTGACAAACCCTGAAAAGGTCAGATTGATATGCCCAGTGCTGGCATACAAAAAAGCTGGCAAGGAAAAGGCACATTAAGGCTATAGCAACCAATATTTTAGGGTGAATAGGCCACGATACGGAAAATGCCGATTTGGCAGACTTGGTCCGCGAGCCGGAGCTGAATATTGAAGACCTGAATTCTGAGGACGGTCTTCTTATTTTCATGTTTCCATACCCCAAATACGTATCTCTGGGACA
>JAUWGF010000080.1:0-7692 GCA_030606515.1 Deltaproteobacteria bacterium
TTACTTTAAGGTATGTTTTTATCGCCTTTTTTCTGTGATGCAAGCTTTTTAGACATTATTTGTATTATAAAAAAGATGCAATGAGTTTATTTTACAGAAAGTTGGCGAAGTTACTAATAGTTTTTCAGGCGAACATGGTCACCTGATGATGCGCAATATCATGGTGATCAAAACACGTAGGCTCGGCATATGTGAGCTGATGTCCTAAAAATCTTTACAAATTATATAAAATAAAAGAGGAGGAATTATGAGCAAGATTGCCCCAGACGGCCTAACAGTAGCCCACACTTTGGATTGCAAAGGACTCAGTTGTCCAATGCCCATCCTGAAGACAAAAAAGGAAATAGACAAGGTTAAATCAGGTGAAATCCTCGAGGTGCTAGGTACTGACCCGGGTACCCGCAATGATATCCCAGGGTGGTGTGAGCGTGTCGGCCATGAGTACCTTGGAGAGAAGGAAGACGCCGGTTTTTTACATTTCTACATAAAGAAGGCTTAATACTCAGCCTCTCGGCCAGGCCATGCAAACAAATTGAGGGTCTTTGTGCCCTTTGGTTTCAATTGTTCATGGTCGGCCTACAAATATCAAAAGGAGGATAATGCAGATGTCTGCTGATCCGAACAAACTTGGAATTTTTGTGACTTCTCCGCAGCACATGAGGCATGTTCTGGGTGTAACACAGGCTGCCGTGTGGGTAGGGATGAAGGCCATGGTTTTTTTTACCTTCAAGGCAGTCCATCTGTCCAAGACCCCTGAATTCGTGAAGGTTGCCAACCTCTGCGAGATAAAGGATCTGGCCATATGCGCAGCTAGTTATCAGTGTGAAGGTTATGACGTTGAGGACGTGCCGAAGGGAATAACCGGCAGGCAAATGGCGACCCAGGCCTATCACGGCGCTTTATTGGAAGAGTGTGGCAAATACCTGGTACTGTAATCACAGTACTGTAAATTAAGGAGATACTAGCCATGTCATTAACAATATATTTTCTGCTGCCCAACCGGTCGTATGCCGGAGACGGCACACGCTCCACATTGGGGCTGTCGGTTGAAAACCATTTTGCATTTGCCGTGTACATGTATGGGGAATACCCCCCGTTCAATGAGTATAATGTAGGCAACATTGAATGGACTCGGGATATGGAGGGTGATGTATTTAATTTGGGCGGTGATCCACCTGATGTAGAGGACCTGGAGTTGACACCCATCACCATAGAGGAACTTGGGGAGCGTATGCGTGACGCGGATTTCATCATCCCATACGCCCTGCCGAAAGCAGGCTCTCCGGCACCCGATACCTGCGGTTAGAATTATAAGAGGAGCACGTAATGAGCGACGAAAAAATGAAAATATTGCATGTCTATCGTTCCGAGCCTACTGATGACGTCAAAAAACTGGTTGAGATACTCAGCCGTGACAGGGACGCCAAAGACTTCAGCCTTTACATAGGTGATCCCAATTACGACATTCTGGTTCAGATGATTCGTGAGGCAGATAAGACAGTCAGTTGGTGGTAAATTAGAGGATATGGCGCTACTATAGCCTAATTATTAAAAGCCCCTGCCGGCATCTGCCAGCAGGGGCTTATTTTGTAAATCTACAATTCTTAATCAATCCACTTATTCAATCTGGTGTCTATAGATTGCAGATGCTGGAGGCCAGACTGGAATAAGTAACACTTCTCTTTAGTTTTTTAATTATTTAGCACCTTCAGCAATTTCTTCAATATCCTTAAGATAACTCGTGCTCAAGTTTTCAAACATTGTGATTACTCTTTTCAATAAATTTTCCTTTTCCGCCTCATCCGGCTCTTTGTTGTTTACAGCGCAAAAGCTGGCTTTATTCCCATAATAAGCGGATAAAATGTTTGAGACGATAATCATGGTCATTAAGCGTTGATCGGTCATATTTGCCTCCTTATGTTTTATAAAGTTAATAAGCAATCGCTTTTTTGCGATTTGGACCGAAGCGGCATTTCCAACCACCGCATACTACATTCTGTAGACCTTCTTGAACTCCCTGTCAACGGTGTATTGAAAATTTTTTCTTCCCTTACTTTAAAAGACTTGGTCTTCTGTTAATGCAAAGGCCCTTTCCCCAAGGGCCAGTGTGATGCCGCTAGTCTTTTCTTTTTGGAAGCGAAGCCCTCCATTGTCAACTGCCAGTATGGCCGAAGGCTCTGCCACACCATATGCACCCACAGCCTCCATGGCGTAATGAGAGGGCTCTTTTACTGGTACGGTATTTAGCTGTTCTGCTGTGAAAAACCGGATATTAAGGTCCCACTTCTGCGCAAGGGCTAACAGACACGCCTCATCCTTCTTGGCATCAATGCTGGCCAAGGTAAAAAGGGCCTTTGGGGAGATTTTATGCCTCTTAAGAAATTCCTCTACTGTTCTTTCCAGGGCCTGAGACGGGGTGTCACGGTTGCAGCCTATTCCCAGGGCAAATGTCCTGGGATACAGGTGAAGAATCGGTTTAACTTCCGGAATTAAGTATGGGGAGATGATCAACCTGGCCTTGTCCGGATCGTAAACCTTAATAAGACCCGCAGGCAGAGAGTGTACCCGGCAATCAGTGTATGTCTTGAGGCTTCCGGATGCTACCATGGCGGCAGATGCCTTTTTCAGAGCAGCACGGTCATCAGGGACCAGGTCCTGAACCCTGGCCCACATATCGAGCGCCACCAAACCCAGCGTATCAGACGCTGTGGTAATAACCGCCTGTCCTCCTGCCTTTAGCGCCAGTATCCCGGCCAGTTCATTGGCGCCTCCAAGATGACCGGACAAAAGACTTACTGCGTAAAGTCCTGCCTCATCCATAACGACGACCGCCGGATCATCCAGTTTGCTTTCAAGCAATGGAGCTATGGCCCTGATCACTATTCCCGCTGCCATTATAAAGACAAACCCCGTGCCTCTTTGCCAGAATTTTTTTATAAGTTGGTCCCTAACCAGTTCGCTGTAGGAATAAATCAATACATCCTTATTGGAAAGCAATTCAGAAAGGCGGTGGGCCAGGGCCCTGCCTCCAGGAGTTAGATATACAAAAATTATTCTTTGGGGGATTGCCTTATTGTTTGTAGAGGAGTAGCAATCAAGAGGAGATTCGGAGAAGGCATCGACCTTTGAATGGCTCAGGCCCTTTCTGTATCCATGGGAGAATTCCGGATCATAGAGAAGGGAGCGCTTTCCATGCGGGTACTCAGGCTCAGACAGGGCCTTTCCCACTAATATCACAGCAGTTTTTGAAATGACTGCCTGCTCAACCTTTGTTGCAATATTTTCAAGTTCTCCACGTACAACACGTTGAGTCGGCCAGCTTACCTTTTCTATCACCACTACAGGTGTATCCGGAGAGTATCCGCCTGCCAGCAGGGCCTCCTGAACCTGCCTTATGTGGCCCACGCTCAGATAAAGAATCAGTGTGGTCTGGATCTTGGCCAGGCGCGACAGCTCCTCAGATGGAGGCACAGGGGTCCGGCTGCCTATCCTGGAGAAAATGACAGTCTGCGTAATCCCGGGAATTGTCAGCTCCCGGCCCAGGACAGCGGCAGCGGCAAATCCGGCTGTGACGCCCGGGACGACTTCAAAGGGTATGTTTTCTTTCCGCAGGCATTCTATTTGTTCCTGGATGGCGCTATAGATGGCAGGGTCCCCTGTGTGGAGTCGTACTACCCGTCTGCCTGATTTTGCTGCAGAGACCATGATGGAAATGACTTGCTCCAGGGTCATTCCTGCGGAGTTGTATATCATTGCGGAGAGGTGGGAAATCAGGTCCTTGGGGACCAGGGAACCTGTGTAGATGACTACGTCTGCCTCCTGGAGGAGCTGATGCCCTTTTAGGGTGATAAGGGCAGGGTCTCCGGGGCCCGCTCCCACAAAGGCTATAGGCATGGCCCCAGTCTCGCATCTCGTTGTTGTCAGATTTATCTTGCTCATAATTCGTTTTATCGGTAATTAGCTAAGGTGGCTGCAATAAAATTTGTCTTAATTATAGCATATCAGCACAAACACAAAAGAAACTTATTTACAGCACTTGCCGTGCGAGTTTCAGCAAAGAAAATGGCCTTTATCCTGATGGGGATGCTCAATGGTCTTGGGTGTCAAAAGTGCTGATGCCCATAGTGAAGGAGGCTTCATGATGTTGCAACGCATATTGCTGGTGAGTGTTACAAGTTTTCTGGTAATTTTTTTCTTGAGCAACCCTGCCTCAGCTCAAGAGAACAATGAGGATATCCTGGCTGGGGCAAAGGTCCTGACATTGCAGAGTGCCGTTGCAAGAGGCATCCAATATAATTTGGATCTGCAGGTAGAAGAACTCAATATCCCCATCAGCCAGGAAAACGTGACTGTCGAAAAGGCGGAGTTCGATCCGGTGATTGAAATGGGGATATCGTCTCTTGAAGAAAAAATTCCTACAGCCATAGCTTTTTCCGACGACGACTTCGATAAGTACCGGGAGACCGGTGGTGATATCGGCATCCGCAAAAAATTCCAATTCGGCCTTGAGTCAAAGCTATCCTTGGAAACCAACCGTTCCATGAACAACTCTTCTGTAGACGCATTGCGTCCACAATATCGAAATATCCTGCTTTTGAATTTCACCCAACCGCTCCTTCGGGATTTCGGAACTGATGTCAATACAGCGAAGCTTCGGATGAACCAGAATCTGGCAAGTCAAACTGTTGAGGGATATATGGATCGGGCCCAGCGGATCGGTGAGGAGATTGAACTCATCTATTACGATCTCGCGGAGGCCCAGGAGATTCTCCGCTATCGCATCGAATCCCGGGAACTGGCCCGGAATCTTTTCGAAGGGAACAAGGAAAAATTTGCAGCGGGTGTTATTCCTGTCACTGAAGTACAGGAGGCAGAGACCGCTATGGTGTCCCGGGACGAGAAAGTGATTTTTGCCAGACAACAGGTAGAAACTCTTGCTAACCAACTAAGAGATCTTCTGGGAATACGTCCAGTGGACCCACTCTATAAGGAAGCTTTCGTAACAGAAGAGATCCCGGGGAAAAAGCAGACCTTTCCCGATTTGGAACAGACGCTGGCTATTGCTCTGGAAAAGCGTCCTGATATCCAGAAGCAGCGTATTGCAATTGCTAATCAGAACATAAATCTGGAATACTACGCCAATCAGAAGCTCCCTCGTCTGGACCTGGAGGCAACCTTAGGGGCCAACGGCCTGTCTGGTGGAGAGCGAACCGTATCCTTTGCTGGTGATACAGCATCAAGTTCCCATGAAGGGGATTACATGGACTCCCTTTCACGAATGTCTGAGGCGGACGGACATGAGTGGTATGCAGGGCTTCGCTTTTCCTATCCATTAGGCAATCGCGCTTCACAGGCCAGCTATCGACGTGCCGGCCTGGAAAAACGCCAGGCGGTATATAGGCTTAAACGCCTGGAAGAAACTACGGAGAAAGAGGTTAAGAACTCTTTGGTGACTGTTAATCGAAGCCTTGAGCGGATCTGTGTTGCAGAGCGTACTGAGGAATTGGCCGAAATTACTTTGGCACAGGAGATGGAGCGTCTTAAAGAAGGGCTTTCCGATACCTTTCGTGTCCTGATTTTTCAGAACAGCGTTATTCAAGCACGAATTCGAAAGACCAGTGCCATTGTGGATTTTAACCAGGGTCTGGCAAATCTCTACCGCGCCATGGGGACCAACCTGAAGCGCTATGATATCGTTGCAGACAAGCCTCTAACTTGATACTACCCCAGCCATCGCGAAGATGGGGAGATACATGGCAACGATTATGGAACCTACGGTACCACCGAGGAATACTATCATGAAGGGCTCGATCATGCTGGTCAAGGCATCGACTGCTGTTTCCACTTCCTCGTCATAGAAATCCGCTATTTTGTTCAGCATCTGGTCCAGCGCGCCTGTAGTTTCACCCACCGACACCATCTGCACTACCATGGCGGGGAAGATCCCGCTTTCACCAAGCGGTTGCGCAATTGTCCGCCCCTCACTGATGCTGGAGCGCACGTTGTATATGGCTTCTTCCACCATCTTGTTGTCGGCAGTTCCGGCAGCGACATTCAATGCTTCAAGTATGGGCACACCGCTGTTTATCAAGGTACCTAAGGTTCTGGTAAATTTTGCCACTGCCACTTTTCTCAATAGCGGCCCGAATACAGGGGATTTGAGTAACAGCCTGTCCACAAGACGTCGTCCTTTTTCTGTTTTGTAGTATTTCTTGAACAGGAATACCATAACTACCGAGACGCCGATTATGACCAGGGAATAGGATTTAACAAAATTACTCAGGTTGACTACCATCTGGGTAGGAACCGGCAGGGCACCGCCGAAGTCAGCAAACATCTGCTCAAACACAGGTATTACGAAGATAAGGATTACTCCAATTACCAGGGCGGATATGGCAAGTACTATGATGGGATAAGTTAGTGCCCCTTTAACCTTTCTTTTAAGACGCAGCGCCTTTTCCATATAGTCGGCAAGACGCTTTAAGACATCATCCAATATCCCTCCCATCTCTCCTGCTGCAACCATATTGCAGAAGAGACGATCAAACTGCTTCGGGTGTTTCTTCAGGGCATCGGCAAAAGTGGAGCCACTTTCAACATCAGACTTGATATCCATGAGTATTTTTTTAAGGGTCTTGTTGTCTTGCTGGCTGGCAAGGATTTCCAACCCTTGAACAAGGGGAAGGCCGGCATCTATCATTGTGGATAACTGCCTGGTAAAGACAACGATGTCCTTCGTTGACACCTTTGTTTGAAAAAATGCTATATTCTCCAGCAGATCTTTGGGCTTGGCATTGATCTTAGAAGGAGATACTCGTTGTTGCCGAAGTAAACGGCGTGCCGCCTGCTCGTCCTGGGCCTCGATCTCGCCTTTTTGTATTTCGCCATTGCTCGTGGTGCCTTTCCATACAAAGACTGGCATAAAGACCCCCAAAAAAAATTAGTATGTATCCAAAATACGAACACGCATTGGACTTAGGACCCGTAAAGGAATTCCAATGACTTATTCCTTTACGGGTCCTAAGCTACAAAAACGCAAATACGTCCTTTTAATCTTATCGGATATGTTTCGGATAAACTTGATTTAGTGCGGAGTTGTTAAAGTGTTTTATTGTACGAGCCCCTTAGGGCCGGGAAAAAAATAACTTGGCATTTTCGCATCCCATCTTCACCACATCTTTAATCGATCCTCAATCGCAAAATCCTCAACATAACACTGCTATGCCTGCGGTTTTGCTCAATCAGATCGACTAAATCTATGGCAAATCTGGGCGCAAATTCTACCAATTTATTTTTTCCTCGGCCCTAAGCTAATAAAATTGTAAGATATATTCTAAGGCTTTACCGCAAAATTGGTTGTTTTGTTACTTATATCTACGTATCGGACATCATGTGAAAAAATTGAAACTTTGCAGGTGGGCAAAAGAATATTCAATCTCTAAATTTTTAGTCTATTAGAAAATTACAGTCAAGTTGTTTCATAATCTCACCACCCCGATGGGTATTTAATGTTCTGGGTGAAAAACCGAGACTTTTTGCCTAAAGCAGCTAGGTCTCATACAGACGCCTTGAGCAATGGAGTCACCCCTTTATCACGCAGCCAGCCTAAGCCGCGCCTCCACAATGTTCCAGGGCACTTCCACTTTGTCATCTTTTGTACGGCCAATCAGACCGATATGCTCCAGTCGCTTT
>JAUWGF010000096.1:0-6928 GCA_030606515.1 Deltaproteobacteria bacterium
GCACCGAGTGACGTACGTGAGGGCAAGACGCGAGGGCAAGAGTTTGAATCAGTGGATAGCGGAGAAGTTGGAGCAGGCCAGCCAACCAGACGCTGCAGCCGCCGCTAACCGCGTCTATTAAATTTTGGAAGTCTCTGCCCCGCATAATGTTAAGTGCTGTTCTATAATTCAGAGCCCCGCTTGGTTAGCGGCGGCTGAGTTCTGCGTTATATGATTATCGGTCTGTCGCCCTGACAAGCAGGACGTTTTACTATTACAAACCTTTGCCATGTTGAATGCAGCTTCGCTGCCCCCTTTGGGGATTCAACAGGGTGAATCCGTTAGGTGTTATTTCTAATTAACGTAATGCCCTGATTTTTCAAAGCTAAACGCTAACGGCTAACAGCTGGCATCCGTCTATGTTGAAAAAGTGTAAACTACAGAATGAAGGATGCCCAATATTATACGTAACGAGCCTACTGACAATTTTTGTCAAGGAATTCAAGAAACCTTCGGCCTTGCTCCGGAACAGAAACCGCCCCCTGAGACAATATCTCTCCAGGAGTCAGGATCCGTCCGTAAAGGGCCTCGTCGGTCTTGTAATCATGATGCAAATATGCTCCCTCAAGGGATAGACCTGCAAAAAAGCCCTTGCTCCTGGAGTAAGAATACACCGCAGCTTTGAGAGTCGCGTCAGTACTGGCCTTTAAGTTTCTACCAACAGGACCGGCGGCCACTGAAATATCTCCACCCAGTGTGAGGTTGTTTTTGAAAAAGGCGTTTACCCCCCTTTGATTCATTATCACCAGGATCAGGTCTGTGGCCTGAACTCCGATCTGCCAGCCAAAACTCCCGCTTCCAATTTGTAAAAAGGCCGGACCGCGCCATTTCCCTGTCTTGGGATTTCTAACAGCCATCAGGCCCTTTCCGTAACTGGCCCCGATAACAAATCCTCCTTTGTAGACAGAGGGAAATATTGCAAGCCCTTCACATCTTGCCAGGAGCCCATCAGGGATACCTCCATCTGGCGCATCCTTGATCTCTTTCATCACAATCATGGAATTTTTAATGATTTTCTCAGGTCCTGCCGCCTTTGCAGCCGATCCATAAGGATATGCAACAAAAACCGTGAATACGCTGAACCACATGGTCCAGAACAGGAATTTCAAAAAAAACCGGTAAATAAAACAAAGTTTAGCTTTCATGATTTGCTCCTTTTCGGGTAATTATTTTTTGCTCATAATTCTTATACGCTTTTCTGTATTTTGTCTCAAGGTGAACTGTGTTCTATCCGTAAAGAAAATAGGTAAGCGTTCACAGGGCACCGCATCTGCTTTGTTGTCGGGCACTTGAAGTACAGGGAGTACGTCTGCGTACCCTCCGCCTCGCATCTGCAGCACCCTGTAAACGCTTACAGTGTGATTGTTCAGTCTTTTGGAATTGATTCTAACATGGAGGATCCCAATGGGTATAAACAACGTCATTTTCTTAGAAGTACTGGAGTGGTTTGATCAAACAGGTACTGAAGTCTCCCACCGCCTGCCTGAGATCGGCTCAGGTGAATTTAAGCTTGGGGCACAGGTCATCGTGCGAGACAACCAGGCCGCGGTATTCTATTCGAGCGGCGTGGCATGTGACGCGATTGGCCCAGGACGACACACCCTGCGCACCATGAACATACCACTGCTGACCAAATTACTTTCTCTCCCTTGGGCCTTCACCAGTCCCATCAGGGCAGAGGTCTATTTTGTAAATCTAAAGGTCTTTAACAACCTGAAATGGGGAACCAGGGACCCAGTAGCATTTAGAGACAAGGAGTTTGGTCTGGTTCGCTTAAGGGCCCATGGGATATGCAATATACAAGTGAGCCAACCCGTACTCTTTGTGAACACCTTGGTAGGTACACAGGCAAGTTACAATATAGACAGTTTAGAAAATTATCTGAGCGAAGTTATAGTCTCGAGATTAAACGATCACCTGGGAGAACACCTTGAGACCCTGCTGGAACTTCCGAGCCAGTATGAAGAGTTGGCCGGGGGACTTTCTGACAGATTGACAAACGACCTGGCCCACTATGGACTTGCCCTCAGGGATCTCTATTTGAATGCAATCACCCCTCCGGCAGAGGTACAACAGGCCATAGACGATAAAAGCAGGCTCGGAATCCTGGGAAAAGACCTTCAGGGCCTTATGCAGATGAAGGCTGCCATGGCCCTGGAAAAGGCTGCCGAAGGTGAAGGCCTTGCCCAAGGAGGTATAGGCATGGGCCTTGGTTTAATGATCCCAGGCCTTCTTGGAGGTCTTCAAACAGGGACTGGAGCTGGCCAGCCACGAGATACCGGTCAGGAACATTGCCCTGAATGCGGTCTGTCAGTGGAGACTATGGCCAGATTCTGTCCCCACTGCGGTCACCAGCTCCTTGTCCTTCGGCAGTGTGGGATTTGTGGAAAAAATTTGAGCCCCAAGGCCAAATTCTGCCCTGCATGCGGGGCCCCTGCGGGTCAGACCCACGCCCCCAAGATCTGCAAAGAGTGTGGCTCTAAGAACCGTCCTGAGGCAATATATTGCAACCAGTGTGGCGGGGAGCTTAAGGGCTGAACCTGTGAACGCTCACAAATCATGGAAGGCCAAGGGTTACTGTCCTCAGTGCGGCGGGCCGGTAGATCTCGAAGCAGGAGACCCGCTATTATCCTGCTCCTTTTGCAAGACCAGTCTCTACATGGTCCCCAAGGGACCGCTCAGATACACACTGCCTATCAAAGACGATTTGACAACACGGCGTGAAGGAAGATTGTTATACTTTCCATACTGGAGGTTTAGAGGGCTAAAATATAAGGTCCTTGATCAAAGACAGGTAAACGGCTCCCTGCTGGACACCACAGTAACCGCTTTTTCAGGCATCGACACTGGTTCAAGTCTTGGAATCCACCCACAGGTTGTGACACTGAACCTGGCAGTAAACGGAAACCACCTTATCCCACCACAGAGAAATGCCAAAGAGGCGTTATGCATTGCAGAAAAGCGACTACTGCAATTCGAGGAGGACACGGCCTTCTTTGAACGGTTTATTGGTGAAACCCAGTGCCTGATCTACGCCCCATTCATCCTGACGGAATTTCCTAGAAGAGAAAGATACGTATTGAAAGGCGTCTGGGGGATATGCCCTGAGCAAGAGATTGACAAATCAGAAATCACAGCCATGTTAAAGGCTCTGGATGGACCTTCCCAACAAGGCCCTTTGCGCTTTCTGCCCCTCATATGCCCTGAGTGTGGTTACAAACTGCCTGCCGTATCCGGAGCGGTGGCCCTCCTGTGCCAGAACTGTTTCAGGGCCTGGTGGGTGAGACGCGGAAGATTTTCTCCACTTGCCTATGGGGCCTTGAAGATATCTGCGTCGAGCAAGGACCTCAGTTTCCTGCCCTTCTGGCACCTGACCATGGGCCTTTCAGGTCTGCCGATCAAGAGTAGAGCTGACCTGAGGCTTTCTGTGATATCATACCAGAATCCACCTGAAGCCTGGAGCCGGGAAGCAGTGCAGATCCTGATCCCTGCATTCAAGCTCAGTCCAAGGCTCTTTCTTAGGGTGGCCGGGAACATGAGCCTGGCACCTATTGATCTGTCTCAAGGGGACCAGGGTCTGAAACCTGGACAAAGAACTGAGCCGGTCAGATTACCCCTTGAAGAGGCAGCCCAGGCCGTAAAAGTCATCCTCTCAGATCTCCTTAAAAGACACCGCAAACTATATTCCCTTATCCCAAAAACTCGCCTTAGACTGAGACATACCAGGCTGGTCTATCTTCCCTTCAAACTTCAGGGCCGGGAATTTGTAGACCTTTGTTCCGGTCAGGCCATACCTGCCAATGCTATAGAGCTTGGGAAATCCATCTAGTATAGCGTTTCATTAAAAGGTTGTCATTGCGAGCGTTAGCGAAGCAATCTCGTGGCGTAGTTTGTGAGCTCAAGTTTGCGTATCATGAATGATTGACAAAAGAGATACCGTATCGTATTATAAAAGAAAAGATACGGTATGAAACATGACAAAACCATACATTCCAGAAACTCTGCCCCTTGACTGTGTTTCGTGGGAGTCTCTTTTGCCTAATATCGTAAAGGCAAATTCAGCTCTTGCCAAATTTGATGGGCTTCTTGAAAATATCCAAAATCCACTCCTGTTTCTTTCCCCACTTATGACAAAAGAGGCGGTACTTTCGTCAAGAATTGAGGGAACTCAGGCGTCATTCAGCGATATTCTTGAATTTGAGGCCTCACCAAAACGTAAAATTCAGAATTACGATGATATAGAAGAAGTTCTTAATTACCGGGAGGCATTGCTCTATGCTACCAGGGATCTGAATAACAGGCCTATTTGCCTGAACCTGATTCGTGATATCCATTCCATTTTGCTCAAAGGTGTCCGAGGTCAAAATAAGGCACGTGGTGAATTCAGGAAAATTCAAAATTGGATTGGGCCACCAAACTCCACGTTGAAAACAGCATCATATATTCCGCCATCGCCGGAGGTAATGGTGCAAAGTCTGTCCAATTGGGAAAAGTATTGTCATTACGATGAGAAAGACAGGATTGTGCAACTTGCGGTAATTCATGCCCAATTTGAAATCATTCATCCATTTTTAGACGGTAATGGTAGGATTGGAAGAATAATGATACCGCTATTTCTCTATGAGAAGAAACTCCTAAAATACCCTTCCTTGTATGTTAGTGAATTTTTTGAAAAAAACAGAAAGGAGTATTATTCAAATTTATGGGCGATCTCGAATAAAAATGCTTGGAATCAATGGATAAATTATTTTTTGAAGGCAATAATCATCCAAGCGAAATTGAATACAAAACGGGCAAAGCAGGTAACCACGCTATATGATGAAATGAAAAAGGTCATTCAGGAAATTTCTAAGTCCCGTAGCGCTATTCAAATCCAAGATTTTCTGTTTTCAAAAATCATGTTTGAAACGCCAGACTTTACAGCATCTTCTAACCTTTCAAAGCCACATGCTGCAAGAATTATAAAGAAATTACTGAGTAACAATATCATAAAGGTAATATCTCCTGCTCAGGGTAGGAGACCAGCAATTTACGCATTTACTGCCCTAATGGAGATCGTACAAACTTAAAAGCAAACAATCGCATTAATTCGGATGCCAAAAGCTCGGCGGTTTTTCGGAGATATGTACCACGCATAAAGCCAATGCAGATTCAGGGCTCATTGCCCCGCACTTTTGGCGCCGCTTATGCGGGCCTTCTCTTTCGAAATTGAAGCTGGCAGGTACAGGGGAAAAGTATGATATTTTAGAAGAAATCTTGAATTAGAAGATCATGGAAAATTTATAAAAACATGCACGGCTAACCTGTCAGTCCAGGTGACAGCCAGGGCCGAGCCGTTTTTGAATTTTGATGCAAATTTAGAAAATTATCAATATGTCAAGGTCAGTGGAAGCCCTGGCTGCCCCTGACTTCTTCGTTAGGGCTGTTACACAAAAAAGGCCGCGCATGGTATTCAACAATATTAGGTAAAGTGTGAGATTGCGCAAATTCATAACGAAAAGGATTAACCAAAGGAGAAACCGTATGAGCGAACATCGTGTGACAGGGTTTCGAATTGAAATAGACGGGAAATCACAAGCCTTTCATGAAGATATCGAGTCTGCAAAGCAGACAGCAATTTCTCTCGCAAATGGCGTATCCAGCATAAAGATCACAAGTGTTGGTCCTGGCAACATGCCCAGTAGTGCTTGGTGCTGGGACTATGAAAATAGCGAATGGGTTTTCTCGCAGAATGCTGTCTTCGCTGAAGCCAAGCGAAAGAATGAGTAAGCTTTGTCGTTTTCAAAATATTTCGTACTCATGGTGCCTTAGGTGCGTCGGTGCTATACAATTGGTTCGCCATCATGTAATCGCGCTCAACACACCCCAACCTTCCAGTTCAGGCGACAGCCAGGGCCGGGCGGTTTTGAGAATTCGTACCAAACTGAACATCTTCATTTTTTAATAAAGTCAGTGGAAGCCCTGGCTGCTCCTGACTTCATCGTTAGCCCTAAATACACATAATTAAACGTTCATGGATCAAGCTCCGTTATACAAATATGTTCCTTTTCAGGCACCTTCCCTACCTGACTCTGACTCTCTACAGGCAAAAAGACAATCTTGTTTTGAAAATGGAGAAATCTGGTACCCCCAAGCCAACAAACTGAACGATCCATTTGAATGTAATCCTGATTTTGAGTTGCCTGTTTCCGATGAAGAAAAATTGGACGAAGTTGTAAATACATTAACGGAATATGAACTTAAAATAATTGAATCAAAAACTGGCATAACCAGCAAAGAAGCCCTTCTGAAGGTCTTAAAGACTCCTAATGCCATGAATTTGAGTAGAATTTCTTCTGGGAAAATTCCCATTGATTTCAAACATCAGTCTGTATTCCTAGGTGCTCTAAGCGCAATATTTTCTGTTTCTTTATCAAGCATCGGTGTGTTGAGCCTCTCTGAAGACCCACTAAATTTGAAAATGTGGGCTCATTATGGCGGTAACAGCACAGGAATCTGTTTGGAATTTCAACGCACACAGGAAAATACATTGGGTTCAGAAAGCACAAGAAAAGTAAATTATGTAAAAACAAGACCCAAAATATTGCTTCATCAAAGACACGAAAATATCAAAGAAATAATTACAACAAAATCGTACATTTGGGAGCATGAAAAAGAGTGGAGAGTCATTAAACCTGAAGGTGATAAACCATACCTATTTCCTGGAAAAGTCCAAAAGGTGATTTTTGGTTTAAACACTCATATGGAAACAAAAAAACTAATTAAAAACATATTTGGTTCGGGCGTTGAGTACGAAGAAATATCGCTTG
Organism: Deltaproteobacteria bacterium; assembly: GCA_030606515.1. Taxonomy (GTDB): domain Bacteria; phylum Desulfobacterota; class Dissulfuribacteria; order Dissulfuribacterales; family UBA3076; genus UBA3076. The sequence goes on from JAUWGF010000096.1 coordinate 6,849, forward strand.
GTTCAGATTATACGTTAATTACAGACTGTGGCCTTAACCATACCCTGTCTCAAGTTGAACTCAAGTGGTAAAAAAATATA
>JAUWGF010000012.1:0-20091 GCA_030606515.1 Deltaproteobacteria bacterium
ATCAATGTTTCTGATCTTGAACTGGGTGATGTTGTTCATGTTTCAGATATTTCGGCTCCGGAAGGAGTCCGCTTAATGGATGATCCTGAGACGACTTTGATGACCATTGTGGCCTCAAGAGCTGAGGAAGAGGAAGAGGAAAAGGAAGAGGAAGAGGAGACTGAAATCGAGGTTGATAAAGAAAAGGAATCTGAGTAAATGGCATGATCAGTGCTTGGACGAGGGGTTTCATTCCGGGATTATCTGCAGGCATAGAAGGTGAAGGCTGATTTTGTCCAGGATACTCTTGGTGGGCCTTGGAAATCCCGGCCCTCAATATAAATATACCCGCCACAATGTGGGCTTTGCAGTTCTGGATCGTCTGGCCCTTCAATTCGGTCTTGATTTTATCCCACATAAGAAGTTTCCCCCATACGAGAGTGTGCCAGTGTCCATGAGGGGCATTCCTGTTATACTGCTTAAACCTCTTACTTACATGAACAGGAGTGGTGATGCCGTAGCCTCAGTCCTTAACTTTTATAAAATTCCTTTGGACAGACTCCTGGTGGTACATGACGATCTGGATTTGTCTCTGGGGAGTCTTAAATTCGCACAAGGGGGTGGGTCTGGAGGGCATAAAGGGATTGTATCCATTATAAGGTCTATTGGCAGCAAGGATTTTCCCCGTCTAAAGATCGGTATCGGAAGGCCTTTCAGTCCTGTGCCAATAGACAAATATGTTTTGTTGCCTTTTCTGTCGGAAGAGGCCCCAGTGATAGATAAGGTCCTTGATGTCAGTATAAAGGGTCTGGTGTGTTTTCTGGAGAAGGGTGTTGAAGCTGCCATGAACGAGTTTAATCATAAGATAGAAGCAAAGTAGTATGTGACGGGCCTTTAGTAATTTTCAAGGGAGGAACAAATGGGCAAATTTTTGGGTTACACTGCATTAATAATCCTGGCTGCCCTTATAGCTGCTGGATGCTTTCTTGGATACTTTCTCTTGGAGGGAAGCCCACCGGAGCTGCAGGTGGTCTCAGTCCCGGAGACAGTCGGGAGGGAGTATGTGCTCACGGTTGAAGTTAAAGACGCCCGGAGTGGAATAAGGTCGATTTCTGCGGTCTTGAGTCAGGGTGATATGGTCTTTGAACTTGATCCTAAGATTTACAAGATAAAGGAGTGGTGGAGGGGATCCGGGGTAAAGGACGAGACAGTCTTTTGGGTCATCAAACCGTTCGAGTTAGGCATGACTGAGGGTAAAGCCCTTCTCCGGATTACCGCAAGGGACTCGTCCTGGCGAAATAGTCTCAAAGGCAATGAGCAGATTTGGGAGACTGAAGTCCCAATAGACATAACACCACCCAGGATAGCAGTGAAAAGTACTGTTCATAATATAAGGACAGGAGGTGCTGGTCTTGTATCTTATAGAGTAAGTGAGTTACCCGGCAAGACAGGGGTATGGATAGACGAAAGGTTTTTTCCCGGTTATCCAAAACCCGGAGGGGCAGAGGATATGTACGTGGCCATGGTGGCGGTTCCTCTCAATGTCAGTAAGCCAAAGAAGATGCTCATCGAGGCGGTAGATCAAGCCGGAAACGTTGCCAGGGTCGGCTTCCCCCATCGTATCCTTCGTAAGCCTCCAAAGGTAGACACGATAAACATAAGTGACCGGTTCCTTGAGCAAAAAATGCCGGACTTCATGGCTAGATACCCCGAATTCAAAGGCTCTCCTCTGGAAGTATTTCTCCAAGTCAACAGCGAATTAAGGCGTCGCAATAATCAGGAAATTGAAAATTATTGTAAGGAAAGCGCCCCTGAGATCCTCTGGCATGGAAGCTTTGTTTGTCTTCCCAATTCGGCCTTCAAGGCAGGTTTTGGAGACGAGCGTCATTACTTATATAAGGGTAAGGAAATTGGCCGGTCATATCACATGGGGTCAGACCATGCCTCAATTTCTCACGCTTCTGTCCCTGCAGGAAATGCCGGCCTTGTCGTGTTTGCAGATTACCTTGGAATCTATGGAAATACAGTAATCCTGGATCACGGCCTAGGCCTTTTTAGTATGTACTCCCACCTCAGCGAAATCCAGGTATCAGCAGGTGATAAGGTGGAACGTGGAGATACGATAGGGACAACCGGCATGACCGGCCTTGCCGGCGGGGATCATTTGCACTTCGGAATGATGGTCCACGGGGTATTTATTGACCCCATTGAATGGTGGGATCAGAAATGGATTCAAGACCACATCCTGATCAATTTGTCTATGCAATGAGGTTTTTTTGATGATAGTTAAAGGCTGGAGCCAGGGGCTTTTCTCTGTTATTTTTTTCTGGTAATGTAAATGGAAACTTGGAGGTATATTCAGAATGGAAATATCTTTGGTGCTGGTGCCTGTAGATTTTTCAGATTGTGCTGTAAACGCATTGAGGTATGCGAAAAAAATAGCTTCTTTATGGAAGGCGGAATTATTACTCATTCATGTCATAGATTCAAGTGAGGTCTCTCGAATTGCTGATTACACCAAGGAATCAATTGAGAATGTGAAAGAACGGCTTACGAATCAGGCCAAACAGACCTTTCGCCATTTTTTGAATGATTGGGATAGTGATGGTCTGGTGAAAGATACCATCGTATCTTATGGCTCCCCATTTCAGGAAATTGCCATAAAAGCAAGGGAGCTTCAGACCGACCTCATTTTAATGGGCGGTTATGGGAGTAGAGGAAAGGGACAGATCGACGAGATTTTTTTCGGTGGCACAGTGGACAAAGTGGTTCGCCTTCTGCCCTGCCCTGTGCTATGCGTACCCATGGGATGGCCCAGTGAAAGTATTTAGGGCAGTACGTCAGACAAAGATTTCCAGTATTTCATAATTCCTAAGCCCTGCCGGCGTGCGGACTTCAACCTCATCCCCTTCATATTTGCCTATCAGTGCTTGGCCAAGAGGGGACTTAACCGAAATGTTTCCTTTTTGTACATCGGATTCGTCTGGCCCTACCAGCTTATAAACAACTTCATCTCCGCTATCTATATTTTTCAGTCTAACCTTGACTCCGAATACAACCCTGTCACAGTCCTGGTTTTCACTTTCAATCACCTCTGCTGCGGAGAGTTTGCTATGAAGGTACTGGATCCGGGCTTCAAGCTGCCCCTGTCGTTCCTTTGCAGCATGATATTCGGCATTTTCAGATAAATCGCCGTGTGCTCTGGCTACTGCAATAGCCTTGATTGCTTTAAATCTTTCTACTTTTTCCAAGGTCTCAAGTTCTTTTTTAAGTCTTTCGAAACCCTCTTTTGTGAATGGGGTTCGCTCCATATACATATACTCCCCGGTTATATTTTTTGCCGGTCGACGAGCTTGCGTAACAAAAAAGCCTTACGAAATCGAGCCGGATCAGGCTTTGCAGATCAGGTCACTGCGAAATTAATAAATACCAGAAAAAGACATGGACGCAAGCTGTCGGCTCACCAAAATCGGAATCTTTTTTCATCGAGCCGTTTAAAGCCCTCACTCCAATACTCCGTGAACGTATATGGGTATTTTTTACCACTCAGGGAGTAGGGTTCTTGTTTGTATGGCAAAAATTTTCTTTTAAACACTTTACATTCAAGGTCGTCGGACCTAAACTCTTTTATTAATGTTTGTAACTAGTCAGGAAATCGTTTATGTTTCGCTCTTGCCTTGTGATCAAGATGGGTCAAACAAAGGAATTGTTTGCCATGGTCCGCATCAGCCATGTCTTGGCTTAGCTTGACATATACTAACAGAGTTTTATCCGGATGAAACTATGGCCGCAAAAGTAGTCCTCAAGAAAAAGAACCAGTCATCCAATGGTTATCTGGATCGTCTGATTGAAGCAGGCCAAGAAGGTACTATTACTTATCAGGTACTGAATGAACTAATACCTGATGAGGAAAAGGATCTTGAAAAGCTTGAAGAGATATTCGACCTGCTGTGCCTTAATAATATCGAAGTCATCGATGGCCCAAAATTCGCAACTATTTCCAGAGAGAAGGTACTGAAAGAGCTTGCAGAGAAAAAGGGTTTGGTCGAAAAAGGACCAGAGGCTATTTCTGAGGAGACAGAATCTGAGACTCCGACAGTGGTTCTTGATGCCGGAGGTCATACTGACTCAGAGGAGATTACTACCACCTATTTGCGAGAAATGGGTAGCTATGAGCTTCTTACTCCTGAGAAGGAGCAAGATCTCAGCCGAACTATCAGAGATGGCTTTAATGGGATTATTAAGGCTATCATGGAACATCCCTCGGATCTGCCTGCAATGGAGGCCTTGAGGGAGCAAATTCGCACATGGAGGCGTCGTGATCCTAGCCTTAAGCCCAAAAAGCAGCAGTTAAATTATTTAGTAAGTGCTGTTACCAGCATTATGGAGATTTATGCCGAGGATGACAGCCTTAAACCCCTCGAAGTCATCGTCAAAGGGCATCGGGCAAAAATAGAGGTGGCCAAAGATGAAATGATCAATGCCAACCTCCGTTTGGTGGTCAGCATTGCCAAACGGTATATGCATCAAGGCCTGTCACTTGCTGATCTGATTCAGGAGGGTAATCTTGGTCTTATGCGAGCTGTTTTCCGGTTTGATTACACAAAGGGCAACAAGTTTTCTACATACGCCAGCTGGTGGATACGCCAGGCTATTACCAGGGCCATCCTGGACAAGACCCGCACAATACGCCTTCCAGTACATTTTTTAGAACTTCGCAGTCAATTCTTTAAGGCATTTTATGCCCTCCTCAAGGAGCTTGGCCGGGAACCTACACCTGCTGAGATTTCACTGCGAACCGGGCTGCCCTTGGAAAAAATTTTGTCTATTCTGGAGGCCTCAAAGGAACCGGTCTCTTTGGAGACACCAGTTGGGAATGAAGACAGCACCCTGGGGGACTTTATTGAAAACATGGATATTGTCTCTCCTTACGAAACAGTGCGGGAGAGGGAGCTTACAGAGCGGATTAAGGGCATCCTGGCCACTCTCAGCCCAAGGGAGGAGAAGATCATTCGCCTCCGCTTCGGGATAGGTGAGGACAGCGAATATACCCTGGAGGAGATAGGAAAGCGCTTCAATGTGTCACGCGAACGCATCCGTCAGATAGAGAAAAAGGCCTTGAACAGGTTAAGACACTCAAGTCGCCGGGAGCGTCTGAAGTTTTTTCTTGGCTAGGAAATCGTCCACACTGATTTATTCTTGTCCACCGAGTTGATTACCAGACCAGTCAAGATCTTTGGGGTAAAGTAGGTTGATTTGTGAGGCATGATAAGTCCTGTATCAGCTACATCCATGACCTGATTAACCGGTGTGGGCCGCAGGATAAAGAGTACATCGTTTTCATCTAAAGCCTTAACGGCACCCGGTGCATCTATTGTGAACTTTATGGTCTTTCCCGCCTCCAGACTCTGAGGACTAATTTTAAAGATTCCCTTAATAACGGCTTCTTCCAGCAGGATTACATCGAGTTCCGACAGGGCAGGGTGTAAGTGCGACAATAGCCTGTTTTGATCTGTTGCTTTCTGCCACCAGACTTGTGCTGTTTTTCTTTTTCCAAAAACCACTCCAATCCCTCGCCTCTGCGGTTTTTCATCAAGACATTGAATCAAATTGGTGCACAGTTGCTCTGGTTTCAGGTCTTTCGTATGAGAGATTTGTTCAACATCGAACACCTGAGACGCCGTGGCTTCTATGAGCTCTAAATCCAAGGCCTCCGGCAGGGTGACAACCCTGTGAACCGGAAGGACTACAAGGCCGGGGTCTTCTGAATCTACGAGATAAACCATCAGGTAGTTATATGGCTTTGATGGATCTTTTCCATAAACCTTTTCCATCTCGTTTCGGTATTTAATGGCAGTGGTGTAACGGTGGTGACCGTCAGCTATATACAGAACAGTTTCTAACAGACATTCATGAAGAGATTTCAGTCTGTCCACGTCAGTTATCTTCCACAACCTATGGGTATTCCCAGCCTCGTCTTTTACGGTATAAAGCTCTTTTCTCTCGGACTCGGCTAAGATGCGGGCAGCATCCGGGCAGTGGCGATAGAGAATGAAAACTTGGCTGAACTGGGCCTCTGTAGCTTGCAGTAGATGAAATCGATCTTCCGTCACCCTGTCGAAGGTCCGTTCATGGGGGCGCACAATTCGACTCTCCCAGTCCTCTATGCGTATTAATGCCACAAATCCCTTTCTGCATGAATTTCTACCTGGGGTGGAAAAGCTGATATCATAAGGATAGATAGCAGGCTCATCTTTTTGCTCTAAGATTTTTTTGGATAACCAACCTTCAAAGTTCTTTTTTGCGCAGGTGTATTTATCTACTTTATGCGTCCCGCTGAAATTAGGCTTGGATAATTCAAGGGAAAAGATATTGTAGTGATTTCTTGATACAAGGCTATCTCGTTTCTCATCATCAACTACATCATAAGGCGGGGCCACCAGTTGGACCATATCCCCGGCCTGATCAGCATTGTATCTTATTCCTCGAAAGGGTAATACGATTGCCATTTCAATCCTACTCGCAGTTTTTTGATTTTTATAAAATATCCTTCAGCCCATCGAGTCCATAGAAATGGGTGAGGCCTTAGCTACTATGGCAGGAGTAGATCGTCAAGCGGTAGCATGGGATTTCTGGCAGGGGTTTACTATGTGTTATCTGATCGGGAGTTCTCACCGCACAAACCTACAACTCTGTTTCTTCCGGAAGTCTTGGCTTTGTGAAGTGCCCTGTCTGTGCGAATAAGCAAAAAGTCCACAGTGTCTTCCAGGTTCAGTTCCGCGACTCCCAAGGATGCCTTGACTGTTAAGCGATGGCCCTTTCGCTTTACGGTAAATACGTGTCTAGCCACTCGTTTTCTGATACGTTCAGCCAGAATTATTCCATCCCGGCAGTTAGTGTGAGGTATCAGGATGACAAAATTTTCACCACCATACCTGTATATACCATCAACTTCTCTTACAGCATTACGAAGGATGTCAGCTAATTTCTGTAACACATTGTCTCCGATCAGGTATCCATAAGTGTCGTTTACTTCCCTGAAGCGGTCAAGGTCAATCATTATGATCGACAGGGGAAACTGGTATCTCCTGGCCTTGGCTATCTCTTTTTTTAGATCTGTTTCCAGTGCACTGCGGTTATTAAGACCGGTAAGGTGATCTATGCGCAACTTTTTTTGAAGACCCTTAATAAAACCGGCCTGCTCCATAAGTTCTTTTTCTGCCTGTGCAATATGCACTGAAAGGGCTTCATTGTACTCTTGAAGCTGCTTGATTTTCCCCTTTAATTCTTGATCATGTTGAACTTTCTGTTCAAGTGATTTCAGGCCGGCACTTGTGCTGTTTACGTGTTCCTTCGCATCTGACGCAAAGGAGCTGACCGTGTCCTTGACACCATCTAAGATATGATCCGTTTGTTCCAGAAATCCCTCCACCACTTGGCTGGGGACAGCGGGAGGCTTGATCTTTTTGAGTATGATTTCGTCGTAACCATTATCATATACAACATGCCAGAATTCAGTTGAATATATGTCAGGCCACGGCAGCAATTTTTTTTGGACTAAATTTTTAAGGGTATTACGTACGACTTTAGTTACTTGTTCAGCTAAATAGTGGTCCCCTTTTTTTGGTGCATGGTCTGTCATTAGAGGCCTCTATCGTCAGTCCCCAGGAGCTGATTCAAGGCATTTTCCAAAGAACAGGTGGAGGGAAAAGATTCAAACAAAAAACCTGTCTCAAGTTCCCACTGATTCTTGCATGTATCTAACTGGTTTTGAATCAGGTCTGACAACTGCTGTATGGAATCAAGCGGGTAGTTTGCAAATATTAAGTAATCCGATGCCCTTCGAAAAAGCAGGGCCTTGCCATCTATGTCACGGTTTGTCTTAGAGAAGTCGCTTATGGATTGCTGTATATTTTCCCCGATTTTGTCCAATATCTGGTCTGTCCTGAGATAACCCCAATTTCGGTCTATTTGCTTCAAGTTCTTGAAGTTGATTAAGATCATAAAATACCCTGGCCTATCTATACTAAGAGCAGTGATTTTGTCCAATGTTAATAGATAACGGTAGTTATAAAAGCTACACATAGGTTCCCTGAAATAGGTGATCCGCCTAAAGAGCTCAAGCTCATCTATGTCCCTGCATAGATGCCTCTGTATGATCAGGGGATTCCAGTCATCTACGACCTCTTCCAGGGCTTCTACGACATTTTGGTCAATTCGTCCTTCTCTCGCCTCGTCTTTTAATATTTCTATGGCCTGAGTGCTGGGTATCGAGGACTTATAAGGCCGGTTTGCGATCAAGGCTTCATATATGTCTGCCACTGACACTATTCTTACCATATGGCTTATATCATTACTTTTCAGACCTGCTGGATAGCCGCTTCCGTCCAGCCGTTCATGGTGATAAAGGACTATTTCGGTTATTCTGTCATCAGGATAGCGGGAAGCAAGATACTTTGCCCCAATGGTTGGATGCATGTTCATGATTTGTCTGTCGATATTGTTAAAACGGCCGGGTTTTAAGAGTACGTCGTCCGGTATTGCAATTTTCCCGATGTCATGGATAAGACAACCCATTTCCAAGACTTCCAGTTCTTCTGATGACAGCCCTTGACGAAGACCTATTCTTCTGGATATGGCAGCGACCCTCAGACTGTGTTCCCAACTATAAGGATCACGACTGCCCAGCATCTCTCCCATTATATCGAACAGGTCCTTGATCAGTGCCTGGTATTTTTCTTCAAGTGCCATGACTTGATCAAGCACTGCCAATCTGGCAAATATCTGTTCAGGATGGCAGGGCTTGACCATGTAATCAGTAGCCCCGGCTTGCAGTGCATTGATCAGGGTCTGCCTGTCTTTGATTCCGCTGAGGACAATAGAATACAGCTTGGGCCTTGCCAGGTTTTTTACCTCTTGTAAAAGTTCCAGGCCACCAAGCTCAGGCATATGCAAATCAGTGATAAGGAGACGGATTGTATCGTCCTTTATTAAGATAGACAGGGCTTCTCTGCCATCCGCAGCACCGGTGGCATTCAGCCCCCATTCGGAGAGGTGAGCGACCAGCAGCTCTCTCTCCTGTGCAACATCTTCCGCTACCAGCACACTGTACTTGCTGAGAACCGGAAGATCACCGGCGGTAGTGGTGGAAAAGCCTTTGGAATTGTTGTAGAGCCTCAAGGGTCCTCTCAGCCAAAATCATTCTATTTGTTCATGCAAAGTAATGATATCTGTTCTTTTATTATCGGATAATCAGGCCCGGGACTGTAGTAATTTAAGATATTATATTTGGTTGTTAGGATCTCGGTAGTCGTTCACGGCTTGAAACTTGAAATTGGAAAGTAGAAATTTGGGAGAGATGAACGTTTACGATTATAGTTTCTAGTTGTTGCGCGTTGCACAATATGCTGTACTTTAGATATGATCAGATCATTCAAACATAAAGGTTTCAAGCAACAACATAGTTAACGATAACACAAATACGAATCATGATTTAGGAATTGCGAATTTAGGAATTGGATGTACTTTTTTGATTATAATTCCTCAATTCCTCAATTTATATGAATTTGCATCAAAACAAAATGTAGGGGTAATTATGGCTGAAAAAATAGATGATATTACAATAAATTATGAAGATGAATCGGGAAAACAGTTGGTAAAGGAACTCGACAAGGTGATCCTGACCAGAGGGAGTTGGACCACCATCATGTTTATGTATCAGGATATAGATCGCAAGACCGACCAGCTCGGAGAACCAAAAGTCACGATACGCCGGTATAAGAAATCCGGCAATCAGTTCCGGCAACAGAGCAAATTCAATATCACAAGCAAGAAACAAGCTCTTCAAATCGTCGATATTTTGAACAAGTGGTTTTCAGGATAGGGCAAGTTGTTAGGATTTTTCGGGCTGATCATCGCCCTGCCAATGACCTGTCTGCTCTTGGCCTACTACCGGCGTTTTTTGACCCATCAATCTGAATACGCACCTGAGCCTTTTGCAAAATACGTAGAGAAAGATCATAGACAGGAGTAACAGAAGATACTGAATCTTTTTTTTGCCGACTTGGTTGTGATGGTACATGTTGCTTTTGTTTTGTTCTCTGTGCTGGGTGGATTCCTGGTGCTCAGGTGGAAGCTCTGCGCATGGATACACATTCCAGCGGTTATGTGGGCTGCACTTATCGAATTTTGCGGCTGGGTGTGTCCACTCACGCCGCTTGAGAACTGGTTGCGTGAAAAGGGCGGGGGGAGTAGTTACGGCTCAGGCTTTATAGAGCACTATATTATCCCTGTGCTTTACCCTGCTTCACTTACGCAAAATATGCAGATTATCTTGGGTGTGTTTGTCTTGGGTATCAACCTTGTGATCTACGGATGGATATTGCACCGTACTATGAAGGCTGGGACTTGAGCAATATGCCGGGTGGCTGTGAAAGCCACGATATCCTATGAGCGACTTTTCTTATGAATTCAGCAGATTGGGCCTTTGCGATCTTGACTATCTGGTTGCCCTTGAAAAAATCTGTTTTCCTCACGCATGGACGGAACAGCAATTCTGGCTGTGTCTTAAGCAAAAGCAGTATTATATCTTTGGGCTCAAAAAAAGAGATGAACTGGCTGCCTATTTGTCCTTTTTTAATGTAGCCGACGAAATGGAAATCCTCAAACTGGCTGTCCATCCGGCGCACAGGCGCAAAGGCTTGGGCAAACGTCTTCTCGGGCTTGTGCTGCAGAATTGTATAGAGATGGGCATAGAACAGGCGTATCTGGAGGTGCGGAGATCAAACACCGCGGCCCTAGTTCTGTATACCGGATTTGGTTTTATTCAAACAGGCACCAGGAAATGGTACTATCCGGACAATAAAGAGGACGCCTTAATTCTTTCCTTAGACCTTATGCCTCAGTAGTCCTGCCTTTCTCCTTTCATACCTGGTCCTGGTGGAATACCACCCGGGATATTGAACATAAGAAAATTCAAGATTCCAAGAGGTGACATTTTTTGACAATTGTAGCACTTTTGCAAGGGATGTGCTATTGGTGGAAGAGGGCTTTCATTTAATATTCCCAATGGAAAAGAGACCTCATTATTTTTGTTCCTGCTGCCAATATATTGTTATGAGGCATGTTTTCTCATTTTTTATCTTACTGGCCGTGGTTGCTGCGTTGCTGACTGCACCTGCATGGGCACAGGAAAAGATCATGAGGCAGGACACGAATGAGGATGGCAAGATAGATCAGGTCGCCCTTTTTGATAAACGCGGCAGGATCATCAAGCTCGAGATCGACAGCAATGCTGATGAGGTCATGGATCGATTCCAGTATTACGAAAAAGAGAAGATTATAAGGGTCGAAAGGGACGCAGATCATGACCAGCAGATTGATTGCCGGGATTATTTTGAATCAGGGAAAAGGACCCGGCATGAAAGGTTGTCAAGCGACACTGGCCAAGTGATTCAAGTCGTTCAATTTGATTCGCAGGAGCGACCCCTGAAGATGCAAAAAGATACTACAGGAGACGGCCTGTTTGACAGTATTTATCATTTCAAGGAGGGAATGCTCTCCTCGTACACAAAAGATACGGATGCCGATGGCAAACCGAATATCTGGCAGACCTATAGGGATGATAAACCCTTGCAGAGACGTATGGATAATGATGGGGACGGCCGGGTGGAGAGGATCACAAATTATGACGCCGAAGGCCTTCCCAGTGAGAGCCTTCATGATCTGGACAGGGACGGCAGGATGGATGCATTTCGCAGTTACTGCCAGGGAGTTCTCTTTGATGAAAAAAAGGATCTGGATCACGATGGGATGTATGAGATCATAACCCGGTTCAAGGATGACCAGCCGATTGAACAGCAAAAAGATGCCAACAATGATGGCCACTATGACATCATAACCGTATTCAAGGATAGCAAACCTCATTACCAGGAGAAAGATTCAAACTTTGATGAAAAAAAGGATGTTTTTATCCATTTTGATGCCGACGGCTATGCTGAAAGGATAGAGGAAGACACCAGGCATACGGGCCGGATTGACAGGATCAGGACCTACTATGGAGGCCTGCCTGTGAAAGTAATTTATGATGCTAATGGTGACGGATTCAAGGAGACCATTACTCTGTTTAAAGAGGGGAAGGTCTGTCGTCAAACCGAAGATTGTAATAGGGACGGAAAGCCGGATGTGACAATCTGCTTTAATGCCAAGGAAGAGAAGGAGCGGGTCGAAAGCGATACGAATCTCAACGGGAGGATCGACACCTGGGAGTATTATCAGGATGGACAGCTTGCGAGGGTGGAAAGAGACGAGGAAGGTAACGGGAAGATCAGCTTAAAGATCTTCTACAGGAATGAAAAGAAATGCCGGCTTGTCAGGGACAAGGATAATGACGACCGCTTTGAGATCACCCAGTGGTTCGACAAATCTCCATGGTCCATGGTGATGGAAATTGATTCTGATGGAGATGAGAATTCAGAGGGTCGCTATTGCTATGAAAAGAACGTCTTAAGGCTCAAAGAGATTGATGAAGACAGTGACGGAAATCTTGATCTCAGGGAACATTACAGTGCTGAAGGAAAATTGGTCAAAAGCCAGGAAAAGCATGAGGCGGCTGATCGCATGGACACTACCTGGTTTTACAACGAAGCTGAAGAGGCGATCCGGGCCGAAAAGGATCATACCGGAGATGGCAGTGTGGACACCTGGTATTATTACCATAAGGGAAATCTGACCACTGTTGAGGAAGATACAAACGCAGACGGAAAGCCCGATCTGTGGGAAGAATACGACGAGTCAGAGGCACTGGTGAAACGTTCGAAAGATCTGAATTTCGACGGCAAACCGGATCTTGAAGAAAACGCGGGGGAGAATGTTATGAATCAAAATTCATAACATTTCAGGAATCATAATAATGATATGGTTGATATGCGATTGATCGTTCCATAGATATCGAATCAGCATCCAGCCATGACCGGGTCGGCAATGGAGGAGGAAGGTAATGAAACGGGGGGGAAACTGTACAATCACTCTAATTTTTTTTAGTGCATTTTTTCTTTTTGCAGAAATCTGTGCTCTTGGTTGTGGATTTGAGGAATACCGGGAGATAAATTACACCAAGGAAATGGTGCAGGCCATGAACGCCGCTTTCAAGGCGCGTATCGAATTGGGCCTGGAAAAGGGTGACGAAAAAATGCTTGTCCTGACCAATGCTTCGTACGGTACAGTAAGCGGCAAGACTACCGAACCCTTTCTGGATATTGTCTCCAATGTCACTGCATGCTCGATGGGCACACGAAGCCTTTTGGTGGTTCATACGCCTTACGACAAACCCCTATGGTGTGCATTATACAGAAAGGATACGGGCAAAACAGTGTTCATCAAGTGGAAGGAAAACAGGTTCCAGCAGCAGGTCCTGAATGTTTCTCCTGACAAGATTTTGAGTAGTGAGGCCTGGAAGACTGCCGCCGCCGGACTTATCGGCACAGAGACCCTTTTTTCTGTGGTAACCATCAGCAATTCCTGGTCCGCCGGCGTATCCCGGCACCTCTTAAAAAGCGCCGAATTCCATAATCATATCTGCCCCGGGCTAAATGCAGGCTATCTTTTGGCAGAACACTTGAACAAGAATTATCCTCTGCGCAGAGCCGAACAATATGTCTTTTTGGCGGCACCGCCCACTTGCGCCAGCGACGTCCTGCAAGTCATGTATGACGCTACGGTCGGGAAAAAAGGGACTTTTGCCAAACTGGTCGGCAAGGAAAAGTTGAAAAAATATGCAGGAGACCTGTGGTTTGATGGTATGCCCCTGTCTCCGCTTCCCACCATTGCCATTCGTGTGAGCAAGAGCTCAAACTCCTGTGAGGGAGTTGTCCTGGGCTTTGACTGGAAGAGCCTTTTTAAGGATACTGGTATGGATAGTCAGGATTTGGCGCCTCCCGGAGGGCAATCCAATCCCTTGTATTTTATCTCCAGGGCCACTGTGTCCATCAAGCTGGCTTCCATGAAGCTGGATGACAAGCTCAAGTACGTGAAGGACGTCAAGAGGTTTTTCGGCCAGGCTGCCATGGTCCAGAAAATCACCAGTGAAGGGACAGATCCCTATGCTGTCATTTGGAGTATGTAGTCGAAGTCTTGCTATACCTTGAATATTAAAAGAAACGAAAGGTGCATTGGATGAAACACAACGTACTGCTTTGGACAGGCATGATCTGGCTTTTTTGCTTGTTTATTTCCACTCCATGCATGGCACATAGGGTAAATCTTTTTGCATGGGTGGAAGGGGATACTGTTTTCACAGAGAGTTTTTTTTCAGATGGTGCGAAATCCATCGGTTCCCGGATAGATGTCTTCGACCCGGAAGGGGAGATACTATTGACCGGAAGGACGGATGACGAGGGGAGATTTTCTTTTAAGATACCCAAGAAAACGGATCTCACGATCGTGCTCAATGCCTCCATGGGTCACAGGGTTGAATATATACTTTCTGCCAGTGAAATGACCGGGATAAAAAAGTTTCAGCCATGATAAGGGCCTGGAAAAAAATAAATTGGTAGAATTCGCGCCCGGATTTGCCATAGATTTAGTCGATCTGATTGAGCAAAACCGCAGGACTATCAGCGCTAATTCGAGGATTTTGCGATTGAGGATCGATTAAAGATATGGTGAAGATGGGATGTGAAAATGCCAAGTTATTTTTTACCAGGCCCTAAGGGTGGTAAACAGTCCGCTGAAATCAAGGAAGGAGGGGAGGAAGTAAGTGATGAGAGATAAATTATTTTTTGTGACTGCAATTTGTTGTGCCTTGCTGATATCTTTACCAAGTAATTTGATGGCCGGCGATGAGAAGGCTGATGTATACGTTTTGGGAGAAATTACAGTTAAAGGCGAACTGATCCGTCCTACCAAACAAACAGGCGATTCTCTGTATACAGGAAGCTCGGTAACAAGAAAAGGAATTGAGCTTTTAGGCACACCTGCGGAAACAAGCATCTATAATGCACTAAATATTCTCCCGGGTATTAATGTGGAGAGCTTTGACCCTTATGGTCTGAGTTATTCATATTTACGTGTAAGGGGACTAAAAGACATGTATGTCGGGATGACGGTCGAGGGTATTCCGAATTACGGCATTATGCCTATTGGGGCACGGGAACACATATATGATACAGAGAACGTAGAAAGCGTCAGCTTGTACAAAGGAGCAAGTCCTGCTGACCTGGGAACAGGCTCCGGCAACAGGGGCGGCGCAATAGAGTTGCAGATGAGAAGACCGGAGGACAAAATCGGGGCTGAAATAATTCAGAGCTTTGGTTCGGATGATTTTATGAGGTCGTTTTTAAGGATCGACTCCGGAAAGTTGCCGACAGAAACAAAGCTTTTCGCATCATATTCTTATTCGAAAGCCGATAAATGGAAAGGAAAAGGGGATCTTGGTCCGAGAGATCATATTACATTAGGATTAAACCAGTACCTTGGTAAGAAAGGAAAATTGGATCTTTTTTTTAATTTTAATGAAATTGAGAGGCACTCTTTCCAGAGTCTGACTTACCAGGAAGCCAAACATATAGACACTTATTACGACAAGTCGTTTATATCTGATCTTTCCAGCGATGCTCAAAGAAATACGAACTACTATGACTATAATCGCGAAAAAATGATAAACAGAGACCTTATGTCAATTATCGATATTGACATTTCTGAAAACGCTCACCTGTCTTTTAAACCATACCTTTCCAGTGAGAGCGCAAGCAAGATGGGAAAAGCCCAATTCCCGGTCCCGGGGTTAGGCAAGACACCGGGCATACTGGACAGAATCACAGATTTGGAACGATATGGCCTTATCCCAGAGGTAAATGGTGACATTGCAGACTTTGAGATAACTGCCGGTTATTGGTTTGAATCTCATAATCTGGAAAAATATGTCAAGAGATATATCACTCCCGGCAATGGGTTAGAGTACAAGGGATACTTGTATTATTCAGAAAATGAAGGACACGGGGAAATACACAGTCCTTATGCAAAGGTATCTTATGAATCGGAAAAGTTCAGATTCCAAGCAGGATTGAAGTATTTTTATTATGAGGAACCGGCAAGTACAGGATACACTACTAATGCAACAACACTGGAATTAAGAGAAGACCCTGATATCAGCTTAAAGGCAACTGATTATGATGAGTTCTTACCCACAGTCGGTCTTGGCTACCAGTTTAACGAGAATATTGAAATGTACGTCAACTATGGCAGAAACTACATGAGACCTTATGCTTATGTCCCGGTTACAACAACTTATGTAAGCAACAAGGCATCATTCAAGGCTGCCGGTATGACATTACAGGATATTCTTGATAAATGGGAGATGGAAACATCGGATAACATCGATATCAGTTTCAGGTATCATAATAAATACTTCTCAATAGCCCCCGTGGCTTTCTATAGCAAACACCATGACATACTGGTCAAGGTCGATGACCAGAACGTAATTAAAAAAGATGGCAACCCGGTCAGTTATCATCAGAATGTCGGCGATGCCACCTCTTATGGTTTTGAACTGGAAGTGAGTTTCTGTCCATTGAAAGATTTACTCTTCTATTTTAGCCCTAGTTACACCAATATGAGTTTTGACGACGACTTTAGAACAGGGAACAGTATCCTGAAGATCAAAGGCAACCAGCTCCCCGACACCCCGAAATGGATTATAAAATCAGGCCTAATTTACACAATAGGCGATTTTGAGATAAGTCCGGCAGTCAGGTGGATTGATAAAAGGTATGGCGACGCCTTGAACCAGGAAAAAATTGATGATTATGCTATCGTCGATTTGGGTATAAAGTACTCAAGAGAAAACCTCTTTTGGTTAAAAGAAGCAATTGCTCGGTTTGAAATAAAGAATTTATTCGATGAAAAATATGTCGGCGCAATCTATGCGAGCGATACTGAGACTGATGTAGATTACTATGCCGGTTCACCCTTTACAGTAATATTCAGTATAGGTGCAAAGTTTTAGTCAACGGCATTGATCATCAGAAAAAGTTGACTTTTTTTCAAAAAACATGGCACTGAATCAATATTCATGTCACCTGGGTTTATCTCTCTTTTTGAGATAAAGAACATTTTGGTCGGTTAAAGGAGGTTTAGGAGATGTTCGATTTTCTCGCAAAAGGCGGTGTGCTCGTAATACCGATCCTTTTGTGCTCTATGGTTGCTCTTGCCATTTTCCTGGAAAGGTTGATCTGTTTTTCCAGGGTACGCATCCGGGGTTTTGGATTAGTGAAGAATGTCGCCAGGCATGTGCGAGAGGGTGAACTTGACCGGGCCATTGAGCTTGCAAGAGAGAGCGAATCTCCCATGGCACGCATCCTGGCAAGTGCCTTGGAGGTCATAGATAATGACCGGGAGACCTTTGAGACAGTGACTGTTCACTCTACAGGGGAGGAGGTCAGGGAGCTTTCCCGCTATCTCCAGATGCTTGCCACTATTGGAAGCATTGCTCCGTTACTCGGTCTGCTGGGAACGGTAATCGGTATGATCAAGGCCTTTATGGTCATTCAGCAGATGGGTGGCAAGGTCAATGCTGCTGTCCTTGCCGGCGGTATATGGGAAGCCATGCTGACCACGGCCATGGGCCTTGCCGTGGCCCTTCCGACCATGGTGGCCCACAGCTATCTCGTGTCCCGTGTAGACAACTATGAGGCCCAGCTCCAGGACGGAATGGTGACCTTCATCAAGACTGCGGGAAGGTAACCTGATCATGCTTGTTCATCCCAAACGAAGGGCCCGTATGGGAGTCCAGATCCCCCTGACATCGCTCATTGATATAGTATTTCTCCTTTTGATTTATTTCATGCTTACTACCAATTTTATGGTTGATGAAGGGATCAAGATTAAACTCCCACAGGCCAAGGCCTCAGCTCCCCAGACCGAGGAGGTAATTACCGTCTATGTGGATCAGCAGGGAAGGGCATTTCTTGGAACCAAGGAGGTCTCCATGGCTGCGCTCTTTGATGGGCTCAAGGAGATGATCGGGGACAAGGAAGACAAGCTGGTTGTTGTCAGGGCTGACCGGGCCGTAATCCTTAATAAGGCCGTGAAAGTAATGGATGTGGTCAAGGCAGCCGGGGCTGGACGGCTCTGTCTGGCAACTGAAAAAGAATTTTAGATTTAAAGTGAAATCCCAGTCCAAAAGAAGTCCCAACCGGCTTTTGTATGGTCTGTTGTGCGTATCCTTTGTTATACATCTTGTCCTGTTCATGCATATTTCAGGACTCTACAGTTCAAGCTCGCTTGCTTACATTGAGTTAACACTTCAAAACATATCAAAAGCTCCCACAAGGAGTATCCCCAGGCCACGTCACAGACCCAAGCTGCCCGATCAGCCACAGGAGATTAAAGATCTGAGAGTAACCCAGCTTGTCCCACGCTTAAAACCCATAAGCATTGAGCCGGTTGAAAAAGACCTGCCCGACAGCCTTGTGGAGGGGATAAGCATGCCGGATATCCCGGATGTTTCCAGCCCGGATATCTCCGAGTGGAGTCCGGATCAGCTTGCAGCGTCCGGCGATTATACAACAGCCGACAGCTATCTTGAGATGGTGCGGCTCAGAATAGAAAGACACAAGAGATATCCTGAAAATGCCAGGATTAGACAGATAGAAGGGAGTGTGACCGTACACTTTGTAATTACACCCCAAGGAGATATCAAGTCGGCCGAGATAGTCAAAATATCAGGGAACAAGGCTCTGGATGGAGCAGCGCTCACGGCAATAAAGGATGCGGCCCCGTTTCCAAAAGCACCTGCAAGTCTTTTTAAGGGAGATATCCCGTTGGAGCTTACCATAGTGTTTGAGCTCACGTGAGGCATATGCTTCGAAGGGCGAGCTCGTTCCGGCCTATCGAGAAAAAGACCCTAAAAGAGCCGAGGGACTTATACGCATTCTGACAAATTTCCCTAATCTGGAAGTTGTTAATTTGTCTCCTGAGATATCAGATGAAGCAGCCCGCTTAAGGGCGCTTTACCGAATCCGCACGCCTGATGCAATCCATGCGGCAACTGCCATCAAGTCCAAGGCCCATGGCATTATTACCAATGACAATGACTTCTTGAGGCTGAAAGACTGCATAGAAATCTGGTTGTTTGACCCGGATCAAGGCAACTGACCTGCTGTGGACGTATAGGAATTCCCATTTTTTGAAGGATATACAGGCCCGCCCTGGTGCGACCTTGCCTGTAGCACATTGTCATTTTTGATCTCGGTAATAAAGATGTTGCGATCAAGCCGTGCTATATCGGTCTGGGCCAGGGATGATCAGGATATGACAAAAGTAAAGAAATCATGTAGATCCAGTTAATCCAGTCAAGAAAGTCCACAGAATTTTTGCTTAATACCGCTTGCTTTTGTTCAGTTTTATCCGGGTTAGGGGATTTTCTTAAAAGAATCTGTTATTATGCAAATTTATGAAAGAAGGAAATATAGAAATGGCGAGCGATCAGGAACAGAATAATGAACCTGATACCCCGACATCAGACCTCAAAGGACCGAACAACGGCAACGGGGTTAAGGATGAAACATCCATAGTACTTATCGCGGTCCGCTTCAGGCCAAAATGGCCTCCGTCCCACTACAATGCTTGTAATGTCCCGGTAATGGATGCAGAGTGGGTAGTGGTGCCCACAGAACACGGAATCGAGGTTGGCCGGGTACTCGGACGTCCTGTAGTGATCAAAATGCCTGTGAAGGCCCTTCCTCCCAAGGTGGAGCGTTTGGCCAGCACTCATGAAATAGAACTCTACTATCGGAATCTGGATCGGGAAAAGGTCGCCCGTGATGTCTGCGCAGAGTGTGTTCGTGCCTTGGGTCTTTCCATGAAGCTAGTCAGGGTGGAAAGTTTTTTCGATGGAAGCAAGGTCATTTTTTACTATTCTGCAGAGGGCAGAGTAGATTTCAGGGAATTGGTAAAGGACTTGGTAAAGACCCTGCGGACAAGAGTTGAAATGCGTCAGATAGGCATAAGACACGAGACCAAAATGATAGGAGGAGTAGGAATTTGTGGCCGGGAGTTCTGTTGTGCCAGCTTTCTTCAGGGTTTTGATCCTGTATCCATAAAGATGGCCAAAAC
>JAUWGF010000176.1:0-3696 GCA_030606515.1 Deltaproteobacteria bacterium
GCGTATAGGGTGGGGCCTCCTCAGATAAAATCTCTGAGCCGGAGATAGATTTCACATTATCATTGAACAAGTGGTTCGCTCACCCAGATCTGGACCTCGGTCTTAAAGCCCATTCGTCCTTCATATATCTGTATAAGACAATAGGCGTTATGTCCTTTGGAGAATGCAAGGAAGCTCCGCTTTGCGTTCAATGTACCATCCAATACCCAGCCATGCCTAGGCATGGATTTTGTGAAAAATTCCACCAGTGAAGCCACAGTTACCCTGCCCTTGAATACCAATATTCCACCTTGGAAGCCTACAGTCTTAATCATTATTGTCTTGTCTTCAACCTTTTCAAGTTCAATGGGTATAGGAAGATCCGGAAATTCATAAATAACACTGGCCGCCTCAAAACCCGGAGCAGTTTCAGAGAATCCCGTCGAGGACTCCCCTGGTGCCGAACTCGTCTGGGCGCACGAAGTCAGCAGAAAAAACGGCAGATAAAGGATCAAGGCAGAAATGAAGAAAACAGCGGACAATTTCCTGTGAAAGCGCATTTTACATCCTCCTATATTTGATTACACTGCAAAAACCCTGGTTATTTTTCAAATACTAACACTTCTTCAAGTGACTTGCGAGTCGAAGTCTGGTTTCTATGGGCAGGATGGCCCAGGGCCAGGACTGCCATGAGTTCAAGATTTTCCGGGAGCTCCATTAGCATTCGCACTCGATCGGAATTCTTCAATATCTCTCCCAGCCAGACAGCCCCAAGGCCCAGTGAATGAGCGGCCAGAAGCATATTTTGAAGACAGGCGCCAATGGCCTGATGGTCTTTTAGTTCATGGTACATGGCATCCCTGTCCACAAAGACAGGAATCAGGGCCTTAGCCCCTTCAATAACCTCTTCGTAACGGGTCAGTTCCCCAACCTTGGCCTTTAGATCCTTGTCCGTTACTATTGCGAAACGCCAGGGCTGGTTGTTAAGTCCCGAAGGTGCCCAGGTACCTGCCCTGATGATTTCTATTAGTGTGTCACGCTCTATAGGATCAGCGGTAAAATCACGCACACTTCTGCGTTTATATATGGCATCCAATACCGGATTCATGGAGAACAACCTCTAATTATTAGACATCCCTTTGTTGATCTTGTATTTTGGCAGTGAAATTAAAAATCAGAAATTTGAAATTGGGAAAAACACAAAGATCTAGATGCGTTACCTAATTTCTAATTTCTAATTTCCAGTTTCGACACCGGCATTCAATAATACACACTTTTTCGAAAACAGTGTAAACTGATGAATGAGGGATGCCAATGATTAATAGTCTTTCATATCAATTTCCTGGCACTTGAACAAGAGCAACCCGACAAGGCGGCCGTTTCATAGTATCAATGTCTGACACCAAAAAAGAAAAAAAACCTGGAACCCGCTCCAAAAGCTCTCGTTGGGGCAGGCGTAAGAAGTATTGCTGCCATGCCTGTCGCAGGGAATTGCCTTTTTGCTGGAATTGCCCTTGCGGTTTTCAGATTTGTGATGACTGTCTGAAAGAAAATATGTGGGGCATGAGCAATAATGCAATATGGATCTGCCCTGACTGCGGACGCATAAGAAGCTTTTGACGACTTCCCCGGGTGTCCTGTTGCTGTTTGGATCAGAGTAAAGACTATTCGACACCTATTTCCATAGCCAATTCCTCTATTTCCTTCACCATATCATCAATTACATTAAGACCTTGGTGCCAGAAATCGGGATCATGGAGGTCTATGCCAAAGAACTCAAGCAACACATAGGGTGTATCACTTCCCCCGGCAGCCAATAGCTCCAAATAGCGCGGGATAAAATCCATTTTTCCATTTTCATACATGGAGTAAAGAGACAAGACCAGGAGTTCACCAAAGGCATAGGCATATACATAGCCTGGTGTATGGATAAAGTGACCTATGTAAGACCACCAAATACCATAGTCATCGGTCAGGGTTACGCTGTTGCCGAATATTTCCTCCTGGGTCTTAACCCAAATATTTGAAAATTCATCCGGAGAAAGCTCTCCTTTTGAACGCCGCTTATTGTGAACTTCATTTTCGAACCGGTTCATGGCAATCTGACGAAACACAGTGGCAAAGATGGACTCTATCTTAGTAGCAGCGAGCCACAACTTCTCTTCCGGCCTTTCCAAATTCCTCATTAAATCCTTGAATACCAGCATTTCACAAAAAACCGAGGCGGTCTCGGCTAAAACCAACGGAGTATGACTGTTTAAATAGCCCTGCTTACCCGCCAGGATCTGGTGAACACCATGGCCAAGTTCATGTGCCACTGTCTCAACGTCCCTGAGATTTCCGGTAAAATTCACGAGTACATAAGGATGGACCTGTGGAACCACAGGGTGCGCAAAAGCCCCCCCGGTCTTCCCCGGTATTACCGGAGCATGTATCCATTGTCTGTCAAAAAACAGATTGGCAACTGAGGCCATCTTGGGAGAAAATTTCCCAAAGGCATCGAGCACAATCTCTTTACTTTTCTCCCAATCCACAACCCGCTGAGGCAGATAAGGCAATGGTGCATACCTGTCGTAGTCAAAAAGTTCTTCCAATCCGAGTAAGCGCCGCTTTAAACCGTAATAGCGTTGGACTATGTCGTAATGATCTGTTGCGGACGCAATCAGGGAATCAACAGTGTCATCATCGAGTTCATTCGCAAGGTTCATGGACCTGACCCAGTTACGATAGTCCCGAATCCTGTCATCAATCATCTTATCGCCAAGGACCGTATTAAAGGTGTGGGTAAGTACAATTGACTGACTGCGCAACCCGTCCGTAAGGTCCTTTGCCGCTCTTTTCCTGACTTTACGGTCCGGGGAGTAAAGATCGGTCAATACCTCTTCCTGAGTGCGGGCTTTTTTACCAAAACGCTGGGCTGCCAAGACCTTTTCAAATAAGTTGATCCAGCTTGAACGACCTACCGGACTGATCTCAATTATGAGCTGCTCTTCCGCTTGAGAGAGAAGATGAGGTTTGTATCGCCTGGCTGCCTGCAAATAGTGCCTGTAGTGATCCAGTATGGGGTCGGCGAGCAGGTCATCCGCCTTCTCATTGGGAACATTTGCCCACTCAATATCGAAAAACACTACGTCTTTATTCACCATACTGAAAAACTCATTGACTCTTTGCAAAAAAGCACCAGCCTCCGGGTCATTAACATGGGTTGAAAAATGTAGCTGGGCAAATGCACTGAGTCTTCCCACAATAATAGTCAAACCTTCATATTCATTGACGGCAGCGAATAGTTCTGCAGCGGTGAGTTCTGCGATCTTGCCCGAATATTTATCAGCAATCTCAAGGGCCGATTTCCTACATTCCTCCATGTCATCATGGATTCTGGAATCATCAATGCCTTGGTACAAATCCCCAAGGTCCCAAAGGACTTCTTCTGTTCCCAATTCCTTCATCATGTCATTATTCATATAAAAATCCCCTAACCCGGACAAGCCGGAACCAAACAGGTTTAAAGATAAAAAAATTGAAACCGTTCACGGGATTACAACGCCCATTTTACCGCAACCCATCGAACTGTAAGCGTTTACAGGGTGCTGCAGATGCGAGGCGGAGGGTACGCAGACGTACTCCCTGTACTTCAAGTGCCCGGCAACAAAGCAGATGCGGTGCCCTGTGAACGCTTACAAAAAAAGTGGGTTGGCAAAACAGACCGCGAGAGAA
>JAUWGF010000157.1:0-4394 GCA_030606515.1 Deltaproteobacteria bacterium
GGTGTCAAGAAACACTATACAGGCCGAGGAGCTGAAAAGGCTCATCACGCATCACCAGATCCCCGACTCTGTCATAAACACCGGCCTGGATGCAGAAACAAGAGAAAAAATCCTGAGAAGGGCAAGTGTCGTCGGCCACGAAGTCTATTACTACAAAAAGACCGACGGGCTTATGCCCCTTGCCAGACAGGCTATACTCCAAGCCGACAGCAATGGGACCGATCTACCATCCGGCTGCGTCTGGTGGGCAGGCTCTCTTGACCAGGCCCGGGGTAGAATAGGACGAAGCTGGTGGGCCCCCAAAGGGGGGCTATATTTATGTCTGGCCCTGTATCCATCACTTTTTACTGAGAACTGGTCTTTTTACAATCTGGGAGTAGGAGTGGCTATTGCCCAAGTCTTGAGGGAAGGAGGAGCCTCGACAAATATCCGCTGGATTAATGATGTATTAATAAAGGGACGCAAGATGGCCGGCATCCTCACAGAAGCAGTCAGGGCACCCAATTCCGGGCAAACATATCTCCTCTTTGGCATAGGGATCAACGCAAACATGGAAACCTTTCCTGAAGATCTCGCATTTGCCACATCTCTTTCCATAACTACAGGTAAACACTGGCACACAACAGAGCTTGCAGCCCAAATCCTGGCACGGATCGGCTGGATCTTCGGGCTTGTTCAGCAATGGGAATCCGACTGTCTGAATACTGAACCTGGCTACCTGCCCCAAAATCCTGTAATAAGGGACTGGAATTCCCTGAGCGACACCCCGGGGCGCAGGGTGATTTATGGCCTGAACGCTGAACTCAATCCGGAGTTTGAAGCCTTGGCTCAAGGACTTGCGCCCGATGGAAGCCTCATACTTATCCTGGATAATGGTGAGGAGGTCAGGGTTAATTCCGGGGAAATTCGTTACACTGAAGCCTGATCCTGCAAATACGCCTCGATAAAGGGATCCGGATTTCCGTTCAGCACTTCACTCACATTGCCAATCTCTACACCTGTGCGATGGTCCTTGATTAGTTGGTAGGGCTGGAGCACATAGGACCTGATCTGGCTTCCCCAGGCTATCTCCTTCTTCTTCTCATGGGCCCGCTGCCTTTTCGCATCCTTCTTTGCCTTCTCTTGTTCGAAGAGCCTGGCCTGCAGGATCTTCATGGCAATGTCCCGGTTTTTATGCTGAGACCTCTGATTCTGACACTGGACAACTATCCCGGTTGGTAAGTGAGTAATGCGGACAGCGGAACTTGTCTTGTTAACGTGTTGCCCACCGGCCCCACTGGCCCGGTATGTATCTATACGTAAATCTTTTTCATTAATATCAATTTCAATGGTCTCATCCAGCTCCGGAGCTACAAATACAGAGGCAAAGGAGGTATGCCGCCTCCCCGAAGCATCAAAGGGCGAAATGCGGACCAGACGGTGCACACCGGCCTCAGACTTCAGATAGCCATACGCATAGAGTCCCTCAGCCAGAAATGTCGCACTCTTTGTACCGGCCTCATCTCCGGGCATTAGATCCAGCATTTTGACCTCAACCCCCCGCCTGTCACACCAACGGAGATACATTCTCAGCAACATCTCGGCCCAGTCCTGGGCCTCGGTCCCTCCTGCCCCGGCATGAATTGTTACAATAGCATTATTGCGGTCGTGCGAACCTGAAAGAAGTCTTGAGAGTTCAACCCCGTGTATCTTTTCATCAAGTTCCCTCAGCCCATCACTTACATCTTTAAGGGCTGATAAATCCTCTTCCTCTTCTGCCATTTCAAGCAGTAATTCAAGCTCTTCATACTGCTCGGAAAGGTGGTCTAAATTCTCTTTTTGCTCTATCAGTAAAGATCGCTCCTTCAGAAACTCCTTGGATTTAGGGTCTTCCCAGAAATCCTGACGGAGCATCTCCTTGTCTATTTCAGCAAGACGATTATCCAGGCTATCCCGATCAAAGATAACCCCTCAGGAGCTCTAAACGTCCGCTAAGATCCTGCAAGTGCTCCTTAATTTCCTGTATATTTATTGTTGTTTTATCCGTAGTCGTACTCATCTCATACCTCCTTTGGGACTTTTCTCCAGAATGGAACTACTGCCCAAAATAAACAAAATAATAATAACCATATTTCTCCGTATTTTACATAAAAAGTATGACCTTTGCAAAGGTGAATTCGCCCCTCTATATAACACGGCTCAAACAGCGAAGTTTTTGCTGTTCTCACGCCACATGGGCTGATCAGTGAACTGACGCCTGTATTGGCTGCTCGAACCACCCACCTGCGGGTCTCAACAGCCCGGAATATCGCCATGATCTCATGCTGATAAGGCGCTCCTGTACGGCCAAACCAGGCGTCATTTGTGAGAACGGCCAGGAAGTTGGCCCCCTCCAGCACGGTTTCTCTGCTGAGAGTTGGGAATATGCTCTCAAAACATATCAATACGCCAATATGAAGGTCCTGCCAGGAAAGGGGCCTGGATGTGATTCCGGGACTGAATTGGCCTACTGCGGGTATAAGACCCTGGGCCCACGCAGTCACCCATCCCCAGGGCAGATACTCCCCAAACGGGACCAGGTGCCTCTTGTCATATCTTCCTGCAGTGGCACCATCAGGACCAAGAAGATAGACGCTGTTCAAGTATTCTGCTTTCCCTGCGCTATTATAACGATACGCAGGACTCCCGAACAGCAGGGCAACATCAAGATCCCTTGCCACGGACCGGACCTTTTCACCTAATGGACTTGGGACCTGAAAATAAAAAGGTGTGGCAGTCTCCGGCCAGACAACCAGCCAGTCAGGTGCCTTTACTCCATGACCCCGGTCTGCCCCTGAGTTATCGAGTCCTTCAATGGCCTTTAAACTAAGTTTACCATAAGTGTCGAGTGTCGCAACTTGAAAGGCCGGATCCCACTTCCTTTCCTGTGGGACTGCACCCTGTACGGCAGCGACCCTGAGTTCAGGAAGTCGATCATCATTATGAGCAATCTCTTCCATCCGCCATTCGCCGAAAAACCATAGACCCGCCAGGCAGACCAGAAACAGGCCCAGTTGGGCCGGCCTTACCCGCTTACCCTGTAAAAAGACCGAATCCTTTGCGCCTGTATTCAGAAGGCCTTTAAAAAACTTCCAGAGCAATACATTCAGCAAAACAATCAAAAAAGTAAGGCCGTAAGGCCCCCAAATCTCTGCTGTCTGGATCAGGGATGGAACAGGTTCCAGAGTGTATGCCAGGTATCCCCATGGAAATCCGCTCAACACATGGCCCCTGGCCCACTCAAGCAGAGTCCAGGTCCCGGCAAGGGCAAGTGATGAAGGCAGGCAAGACCTGCCGGCAGTCCAATACCCAACAAGACCGGACCAAATGGCAGGATAAATAGCCAGATAGCACACCAGCAACCCGAATACAGGCCACGCAACCCAACCGGGCAAATTCCCATACTGGGAAATGGTAGGCGATATCCACCATAGGAGCGTACCGAAATGGACAATACCGGCCAAGAATCCCATCCGGAAGGCATAATGCCATTCCTTGCCCCATACGGCCTCTATCAAAGGCACAAGGGCCAGCGCAACTGCGGGAAAACATGAAAAAGGCGGAAAACAGACGCTCAACAGGAGGCCTGAGAATGAGGCGAGTAACCAGGGCACCTTTAACTAATCGCTTTCAACTACTTGCATATTAAGACGTCACCTGACGTCTTTAACCGGTTCTTTCACCCGTGTGTATCATAGGAGTAAAGAATCTGACGTTCCACAGGTATACGCTTTTCCGGAAGCTGTGGGGGCGGCCAGTCGGAGGTCATTTCAAGGAGCTTGGACCTGGAAGGTATTGCATCCCAG
Organism: Deltaproteobacteria bacterium; assembly: GCA_030606515.1. Taxonomy (GTDB): domain Bacteria; phylum Desulfobacterota; class Dissulfuribacteria; order Dissulfuribacterales; family UBA3076; genus UBA3076. Next base: position 3,825 of record JAUWGF010000157.1, read on the forward strand.
CCATAGGCAACTGCCCGTTTTCCACGGACATCCAGCAGGGCAGCCTCGATAAGGCTTGCCTGGACCGCCCAGGGTATTATGTAATCAGGCTCAAGGAGCCGGGCAATCGCAATAGTACCGGATTCCCGGGTAACTACAGAGCCCGGTCCACCCCTGATAACCATGAGAAAGCGACCATCAATATACACCACTAAATCCGCCAGGCAGAGTACCTTCTGCCGGTCTATTTCAATTAGGATTTCCCGGTCAAGCTGAAAATCCGAAATCCTGTAGCCAAGCTCCTCCATCAGGAACGGGGCCATTTTCTGTCTGATCCTTTCTCTGTCCGTATCAAGCACCAGTTTCCCGGTAAAATAACATGGGATTTTTACAAATACAGAGGCCTCACAAGTAAGTGCCATTATATTTTACACCTCTTTCCCCTCAATCTATTCAAACAATTCTTCAGTTCTAGCAAAAACTTAACGCATGAAACGGATATTGTCCAAGAAAAGTATGGCGGGGGTATCAGGATCTAACCTGTCACGTAACCTTCACGGGTTCAAAGGTTCTGGGTTCTGGGTTTAAAAT
>JAUWGF010000135.1:0-5428 GCA_030606515.1 Deltaproteobacteria bacterium
AAATCCAACCTACGAAAACGTATCATCCGGTGAGACCGGTCACGTTGAAGCAGTGCAGATACACTATGATCCTTCGAAGGTTACTTATAATGCCGTGCTGGACGTATTCTGGAGGCATATAGATCCGACCGATTCCGGCGGGCAGTTCGCGGACCGCGGATCACAGTACCGAACAGCCATTTTTTATCATAATGAGGAGCAGAAGCTGTTGGCAGAGCAGTCCAAAGAAGAACTCAATACAATGGGGAAATTTGAAAAACCAGTTGTCACCGAGATTGTCCAGTTTTCAAAGTTTCACAGGGCAGAGGAGTACCATCAAGACTACTATAAGAAAAATCCGGTCAAATACAAATACTATCGCTTTAACTCGGATCGGGACAAATTCCTAAGAAATGTATGGCAGGATTCCATGGAAGGAGCAGAAATGCATACTCAGGACAGGAGATATATAAAGCCCAGCGATAAAGAAGTGTTGCGTCAGAAATTGACGCCGATGCAGTACAATGTTACCCAGGAGGATGGAACTGAACCGCCGTTTAAAAACGAATACTGGGATAACAAAAAACCTGGCATATACTTTGACATTGTCTCGGGGGAACCTCTGTTCAGCTCGCTTGACAAGTTTGACTCCGGCACAGGATGGCCCAGCTTTACAAAACCTCTTAAGCCGGATAACAGCGTTGAAAAAGAAGACAGAAGCCTTTCCACCCTCCGCACGGAAGTTCGAAGCAAGCACGGGGACTCTCATCTTGGGCATGTGTTTACTGATGGACCAACGCCTACGGGTTTGAGATATTGCATCAATTCAGCAGCCTTAAAATTTATTCCTAAAGAAGATTTAGAAAAGGAGGGCTACGGGGAATACCTGAAACCCTTTGAAGAAAAGTAAAGGTCATCCACCATGCTCTTCACCTCATTTATAAATACCAGAAAATGGGCCTTTCGGTCCCTGCCTCTGGAGTTGCCGATAGGCTCTGGAAACAAATTTCAAAAAAGCCACCTATGCCCTTCCTTTAATTATTGAGTAGACTAAAAGGATTACCACGGAGAATAATGAACGAGGAACATATTGCCAAGATTGCCGAGGAACTGAGCGTTGTGTTTCACCATGTAATGACTACTGCCGGATTGCTTGAAGACGGCGCTACAGTGCCCTTTATTGCCAGATACAGGAAGGAGGTAACCGGCTCTCTTGATGAAGTGACCGTAACGGCCATTCGTGACAGGATGGCTCAACTAAAGGAATTGGAAAAACGCCGTAAGAGCATACTCAACTCGCTTGAGGAGAGGGAGTTGCTCACTGATGAGTTGAAAGAAAAGATACTTGCCGCTCAGGGTGTGACTGCCCTTGAGGATATCTATTTACCTTTCAGGCCAAAACGGCGTACCAAGGCAATCGTAGCCAGGGAAAGGGGACTTGAACCTCTGGCCAAAATTATCTTCGAGCAGCAGGAAGGGACAAATCCAATTACGGAGGCAATCGCATATATTGACCCGGAAAAAGGGGTTGAAACAAAAGAAGATGCGCTTGCAGGCAGCAGGGATATCATTGCCGAGTGGGTAAATGAAGACCTGAAAGCCCGCGAGAAAATGCGTAGCCTTTATGCTGAGAAAGGGATATTCCGGGTTGACGTAATTCCAGGTAAGGAGCCAGAGGGCGCCAAGTTTCGTGACTACTTCGATTATGAGGAGCCAGTCTCTAAAGCACCCTCCCACAGGATTTTGGCCATGCGCAGGGGTGAAAAGGAGGGTTTTTTGAGTTTGCAGGTAAAACCTCCTGAGGATGAAGCTCTCGCCCTGTTGGAAGCCCTGTTTGTCAAAGGAGAAAATGCTGCATCCTCTCAAGTGAAAGAGGCAGTTCAGGATAGCTATCGCAGGCTCTTGTCCTTTGCTATGGAAACAGAGATCCGTTGTGAAACCAAAGAACTGGCCGACAAGGTGGCAATAAGGATATTTGCCGACAGCCTCCGAGAGCTTCTACTTGCCCCTCCGTTGGGGCAAAAAAACATGATAGCAATTGACCCGGGTATCCGTACCGGTTGCAAGGTTGTCTGCCTGGACAGACAAGGAAAATTACTTGACACTGATACTCTATACCCCTTTAAATCTGAAAAGGAACGCTCTGATGCGAAAGAGATCCTTTTCAGGTTCTGCTCGAAGCACGAAGTAGAGGCCATTGCAGTAGGAAATGGCACTGGAGGAAGGGGAACAGAGTCCTTCATCAAAGACTGTAATCTACCAGGAAATATTCCGGTGGTGGTTGTCAATGAGAGCGGTGCATCCGTCTATTCTGCCTCTGAGGTGGCTCGAGCTGAGTTTCCCGATCTGGATATAACCTTTCGGGGGGCAGTCTCCATAGGAAGGCGCCTTATGGATCCTCTGGCGGAGCTTGTGAAGATCGATCCCAAATCTATTGGTGTGGGACAATACCAGCATGATGTAAACCAGCAGGCACTCAAAAGAAGCCTGGATGATGTGGTTATGAGTTGTGTCAATGCCGTAGGTGTGGAAGTCAATACAGCCAGCGAGCAGCTCCTTAAGTACGTTTCGGGTCTTGGCCCACAATTGGCCAAAAACATTATCACATACCGCAACGAACATGGTCCTCTTTCATCCAGGAATGAGTTAAAAAAGGTGAAATGGATGGGTTCCAAAGCGTTTGAGCAGGCCGCTGGCTTTCTTCGAATCATGGGAGGAAAAAATCCGCTTGATGCGAGTGCGGTCCATCCAGAGTCGTATCCTATTGTAGAAGCCATGGCAAGAGACCTGGGTTGTTCTGTGGGAGATCTGCTTGATGATGAAAAGCTTCGTCAGCACATTGATTTATCTGTGTATGTAACAGAAAAGGTGGGAATGCCGACTTTGACCGATATCATGGATGAGCTCGCCAAACCCGGGCGTGATCCTCGGAAGCAGTTTGAAGGCCCGAGCTTTGCTGAAGGGATTACGCAGATCAGTGATCTTCGCCCAGGCATGAGTATTCCAGGTGTAATCACCAATGTGACCACCTTCGGGGCCTTCGTAGATATCGGAGTGCATCAAGATGGCCTGGTTCACATCAGCCAGCTAACGAATCACTTCGTGAAAGATCCAGGTCAGGTGGTAAGGGTTAACCAGCGTGTAATGGTCACGGTTCTTGACGTAGAGCTTGAAAGAAACCGCATCTCTCTTTCTATGAAAGATACCCTGAATTTGTAATCAAACATAGACTGTTAAATAAAAAGTTAACGTTCACAGGTTCAGAGTTCACCTCTGACCGACGGATGGCAGGCGGAGTTCGGGGTTGGTTGCATTATGATTTACTGCATTTTTTTTCTGTTAAATTTAAGTACAAGCTCACATGACATATCCAAAGAATCTAATAAATTCCTTATTGGATACAGACTCGAAAACTTTCTTCATTATTATAACCCCTGGCCCAGACCTGGTTTAGCAGTCCTTTTCATAGAAGCCCTATGCGCAGTGTTCCGAAAAACTCTTTTAAAGCTCACGTTAAGTCACACCAGGGCAGGCTTGAACCCTGAACCATTGAACCCGTGAACGGTTACAATCAATTACCCCGCCGCAAGCGGACGGGGTATTAAAAACCTTAATAAACATTTATAGAGGGATCACTTATTAAAGGGCTGCGCAATGGGCCTCGCTTTACTCCCCCTTAAAATGTGGTTTTCTCTTCTCCATAAAAGCTGTCATAGCTTCCCGCACATCCTGTGAAAATAAAAGTACCATATTTTTTTGCATTGCCATGGACATTCCATCCCCAACAGTTGCACTTCTACTGTAGTTAAGCACCTTTTTGGTTTGCTGAACAGCAAGGGGAGCATTTTCTGCGATCAGTGCGGCAAGCTTTTTTGCCTCCTCCATAAGTGACTCTCTGTCTGCATATATGCCATTTACCAGTCCCATGTGTGCAGCATCCTTGGCAGAGAAAAAGCGTGCGGTATAGGCCATTTCTCTTGTAAAACCCTGACCGATTATCAGGGGAAGGCGTTGGAGTATGCCCATGTCCGCCACAAGCCCTATGCCAGCTTCTCTCAGAGAGAATGTGGCGTCTTCTGTACAGAGCCGAATATCACAGGCAGCAATCATATCAAATCCGCCACCCACGCACTTACCATGGACTGCCGCGATAACAGGCTTTGGACATTCCTCAAGCACATTGCAGCAATCAAATAATTCGTGCAATTTTTCAGGAAAATCCAGACTGCCTTTTGGTGTACCATCAAGGCCCGTGGAGACAAAATCTTTTAGGTCAAGACCCGCACAGAAAATCTGGGCATTGCTTTTAAGGATAATTGCCCTCACCTCATCCTTCTCACTTAATTCCCTCACGGCTCCTGTGATTTCAGCTGCAAACTTCAGGCTAAGTGCATTAAGGCTTTCTGTCCTGGCAAGGGCCAGTGTGCCTATATTATTTTCGATCTTCACTTCAAGAAACCTATAACCCATAGTATCCCTCCTTTTTAAAGCCCATTTTCAGCAGAAAGATTTTGATACCTTTTAAAAAATTTTTTTCACTACACGCTTCACACACCTATTGTTTTTTGATATCTCTTTTAATAGATAATTACAAGCGTTTATCCGAGCATGATGTGAAGGAAATATTTGACAAATTCTCCTATATTTTCCTAAAGTAAGGTTGATTAAGAAGAACACATGTAGGATCAACCCTCTTATTGTTTTTCACTTAGCCTGCACCTTAAATTTAGGCTAACGACTCCGTCTGAATTTTGTGATCTTATAGTCACTATTCAGCAAATGACCCCGACGCTTCACTTCAGGGTTATATATGAAAGAAACTATGTGATTGAGCATGGGGATGTCTTTTTTTGTCTCATGCCCTATAAGTAATGCACAGGCAGACCCCGATAAATCGGGGCACGGACCGCCATGTTGCATAATAGTCAAATCCGCGTTGCGCGTGTGCCCCGATTTACGGGGCACGCTGAGGCCCCCTGTTAAAGGGCATGCAGCAAAAAAAGACATCCCCATGCTCTTTTCCGCGGTTAGTTTCTTAGGAGTGCTTTTCATACATTGACCTTTCTACGCTGTACATACTATTTATAGACTGTGTCAGGAAACTGGCTTCAGTAAGAGAGCGACCACGCATTTAATTAAGTGTATAGTATTGATGTAATAAGAAATATGAGAAAAAGTAGAAAATAACAAAAACATGGGAGTTAAGAGATTGTTACGGAACAGGATCTAAAAGCATTTTAAAGGGTAAAATGAAGCTCCTCGCAGCACACGCGGCGCTCGTGCAGCGCAGGCTATTCTGACGAAGGCGAATAAAATGGAAAAAGGGGAGGAAAAAATGGTTAAAAAGACAATCATATGCCCCAAATGTGGACAAGAAAATCAATTTCCATCAGAAGAATGTGCGAGATGTGGAAGTTCCTTCATATTATTTCCTGAACTTCGAGGGCTA
>JAUWGF010000110.1:0-6337 GCA_030606515.1 Deltaproteobacteria bacterium
CCCAGGACCTGATCCAGGACAGGATATATATCCATATTATCCAGAGTAATGTCCATTTGACGACGTTCACCTGGTTTGGCTCCTGAAAAGGGAGATTTTACTATAGTTGCATTAGAATCATTTAAGGCATTTTCACCTTCGTCTGACTGGATCTCCTGCGTAATGGGATCCTGGGCAAACGCCAAGCTTTGAATGGACCCCAAAAAACATATGACAACCAAGCTCCAGACCATCCATTTCCGATCTTGCATTCTCATCTTGACCTTACCCCTTAGACCCGGCTTTCATAAAGAGAGCTTCCACTTCGAGATTGACCCTAAGATGTGGACTTCGCCCCCTTACCTTGGCCACGCTCATATTTTGTATTCGGAATACCCTGCGATCATCGTCTAATAATTTCAGAAATTTGACCAGTTTCTTAATATCTGTCTTGGCGCTAAAAGTAGCTACGGCTAGTTGATAACCTCTCCATTTGCGAACCCGGCCTGTTTTATAAGTGATTACCTGGAGATCAGCTTCAGAGGCCATCTTGAGCAAAATATCCTGTAAATTGGATGCTACAAGCTGGAGGGTATCACCTGGCATAAGCCCTTTTTCAGCAGTCGCGAGTCTCTGCTCCGACTGCATAACACGCTTATCTATACCACGATGGCGTTTGATGTCCCGCTTCAAACGCCCGATTTTTGCCTCCTGGGCCTCAAGCCTGCTGTCTAACTCCTCGAGTTTGCCGGATAACGGATTCCAGATCAAGCTGTACCAGAGTATAAGTCCTATTACCAACAAACCATAACGCAATATGGAACTTTTTTTACTGAAGAGCTGATGACTAATTGCCACTACTCGCCCCTCCTTTTCCGCTGACCAGCTTCATCTCCACTGTAAAACGTTCTCTTTGCTGCCTATCCTTTGTGACAGGAGATATAAGTTTGACCTCTGAAAAAAGAGGACTCTGACGCCAGTTTCCCATGGTCTTTACTGCTGAACCGCCCTCGGCGGTGACCTTTAACCTGTCCTTTTTAATATTGAGGTTTTTTATCCAGGTCTCTGGAGGCGTAAGCTCAGCTATGGCCTTTAGAACCTTCAGTTCAGAGGGCCTCTCAACCTTGAAGTCTCCCAGGTCTTTGAGCTGATTTTCAATCTGTTCCAACTGCTTCTGGATATTCAGCATGGGTGACAGACGTTCTTGTAACTCCTCAACCTCTTGTTCCATCTCATGAATAGAGTGAACACGCTGTTGAAACTGTAAACCCTGAAAACCTGTGACCAAAATAAATGCCGCAGCGGCAGCCCCGGCAACAAATTGATACGGTTTTATACTCAAACGGAAAGGTTTACGACGAACACCTTCCTGGAAAGAGATTGCAGGATAAGAACTTAGTCCCAGTGAAGCAGCACATAACCCCCAGGTGACTTTGCCCTCTTGTCCACAGATATTCAAAAGGTCCTTTATAGCATTACATGGATCTTTGGGAGGAGGATCCAGAATTGCTGTACCCGAATCCCACACTGCATAGACAGGGGCCATTGCAATTTTGGAAAAAGGAAAAGGAAGATGTTGAGCAAGCTTTTGCAGGCCCATCGAGACATCCTCTTCATCTGAAACTGATACGGAATGTGAACCTTCCCACCCGTAAACACCGTGGAGAGTAACACACCATCCGTCTCCCTGGCGGCCAAGACTGACGCAGGGAAGAGAGGCTTCTGCACTGCTGCGCAACAGGATGTCCAGCCCCAAAGTCGCAGGTGATATAGGACCAAGCGATTTGCCATGGCCTGTCTCATGAACCGCCCGGAGTACCGGATCAAGAAAACTCCTGGGGATATAGGCCAGAAGCACCACGGTCTCATCTCCACGCTTGAAGGCCCATTGATCATGGTATACCTCATCCGGCTTCAGGTGTATATGAAGCCCTATGCCCATACGGACTGCATTTGCCGCCTCGTCCGGTTCCAGCTGTGGAAAGCTTAACTCCCTTAAAAACAGGTTCCTGCGAGGAAGGGCCAGACATATTGTGCGCCTTCGCGAGGGACGAATAGCCTTAAGTACGCCTTTTACCTGTTCTGCCAGGGAACGCCCGGTATCATCAGACGTATAGGGCAGTTCAACAGAAGACCATTTTCCAAACCGCCCCTTAAGACAGAAGACATCAAGCTTGGACTCGTCCAGATAAATACCTGTTATTTCCCGTTCTCTGACCACGTTGAGCCTTTGCTTCCCAAAGTAATTGCCTCAGTCCAATGTTTGACCTTGGACTCCTCTGTCCCAGACTGAGGAGTCGAGTAAACCTGGTATATACGATTGCCGAACCAAACCCTGAGACACACTACCTCACAGGTTGATGTAGTGTTACCACCAAATTCGGCACTTAGAATTTCCTCAAGAGGTAAGGGCGCGCATTCCCTGTTTACAGTACCGGATTTGTTGTAAACTGTGAATAAATCCCAGAGACCGCCCTGCCACACCACCTCGCTGTCTTCGTCTTCCTCCTGGGATGACCAGCTGACAGGCCCGTAAAACGCCTCCTGGCCAACCCCATTTACCAAAAGCAGTTCATCCAATAAGTGAAATGGGCCATTAGCAGGATAGTACGGCGGAGACCTGTCCTGGTAGACATCATCCTCTGCCCCGTGCAGCCTCACCAGCTTATCGGAATCTTTCCAGTCCAAAATACCATCCACTATAGTATCTGCGGCTTCAAGCTCCTCATCCCCCAAAATTGCCCTCACCACCTCCCTGATCTGATCCTCTGAACTGTTATTAAGATCGAGCTTTCCATTCTCATCTTGCAGGGTAAAACAGGCCTCTCTGCCCCCAAATCTCACTTTATACACACTCCCGTCAGCAAAAAGACCATCCTCTGCTTCTTCCTTGTCGGTTCCGGGAGGAGACAGTTTGCTCTCTGCAAGAAGCAGTAAAGACCTCGCAGCCTCCCGGCCCTGCAGTGCATCCCAGGCATATTGTCCCAGGTTCCTGCGGATTCTGGCCTCAACCGCATAGAAACCGCCGACCAGTGTAAGCAGGGTCAACACCCAGAGAACCAACACAAGAACCGTACCTTTCTGTTCATTCACTCTGCGCTTACCAGAATAAGAGGATTTGTATAAAAAATCCGCCAGGTAGTTACAGGCTCCTCACCATCATCGGAAAAAGCCAAGCCCATGGCTACTGCCTCGGGCACCTTGCCCTTTTTATTCCAGCCATCCTGCCAATCCTCAGGGGTGGATTCATCCTGCAATGTACCCTGATATGTAAAGGCCAGAGAATCTATACCATCTACAATCGAAAGGCCCCAGCCCTGTTCCATCAGGTCTTCTTTATCCTCCGGGTCTATGCTGTCGGGAAGAGACTCTTTCAAATCTTCAGGCCTGGTGATGACCTTCTGAGCATAGATAAGTTCTTTCCCTCTCTCATCAAAACGATATACTACCCTGAAAAGACCACCTGCCTGAGAGCCTAGCGGCACGTGGGTAGTCACAAAGGAGACCTCGTTCTCCTCACCGTGAAACTCAGAAAAAACCTTGAGATCAGATCCATCATCCCTCACAACGGCCCTGAGCTGTCTGCCTAAAAGTCCTTCAATAGCGGATACAACTATTATACGTTCGTTGATCTCTTTTCCCCTGCTGTAGGCCCTCAGTCCTGTACGAACAGACATGGAAAGAATAAGAACCAAAACAGCAATAAGAGAGACGGAAATCAAGAGTTCAAGGAGTGTGAAACCTGAGGAGAATTTGGTGATTTGGTGATTTGGTGATTTGGTGATTGTTTTTTTCCTCATATCTGCTCTGCTGGTATCCAGCTGGTCAATACAAAGGGATGAGCATCATACGGAGGTTGTACGGTAAGAACAAGCTCCTTCAGCTCAGGTACCTCGATCTCTTTCTCTTCCTGGTCCTGGGCCGTTATCTTCAAGACCAGGTCCTGAACCTCTACCTTATAGCTCCACCCGGGATGGTCTTCTACGTCCTCCTCAATTGAAGACAGGGATTCAAGCTCATGGGATAATCCATAAAGCACAGACTCTGCTATATACGCTGCCTCTCTGGCCATATCGCCCCTAAACGCCTGCCTGTGGCCCTGTGCAAAGCCCGAAAGCAACACTCCAAGCGCAATACCCATTATTGCCGTAGCAACCAGGACCTCTATGAGGGTGAAGCCTGAGGAGAATTTGGTGATTTGGTGATTTGGTGATTTGGTGATTGTCACGATAAAATGCGCTCCATGCGTATCAGCCCCAGGAACCTGTCTATCACTATCCGGTCCAGACGACCTCCTTCCCATCTGAGGTCAATTTCCCCACCGCTTGAACTTCCATCAGGATAAAAGGTCACTGCATGAACATCTGGTTCCACTTCCCCCACTCCCTCGCCTTCTACCTTTATGGACTCTGGGATATTCTGCCATTTAAGGCCTTCAACACAATAGGTCCTGCTCTCTCCATCAATAAAAAACCTGACTGCCTCGCCTCTACCCAGGCTTGCGGACCTGGCCCGGACCAGGGTCTGAGTAAAGGAATGAACAAAACGCCTCTCTTCAGACCGAAGTATCCCGCCGGCAACAGATACAAAAACCAGAGAACTAAAGATGCCTATCAGTACCAGCACTACAAGAAGCTCAATTAGCGTAAAACCCTTTGACCTTTTATAAAGCCACATCGTTAATACCAAATATAGCAAGGAGCATAGACAGGATAATCCCGCCAATAATAATCCCCATCAATACTATGGTTATAGGTTCCACCAGGGATAGATAGACCTTGGTGTCGTGCTGGACCCTTTCTTCAAGATCATCTGCAATCTTTAAAAGCATAGGCCCCATAGCCCCTGTTTCCTCTCCAACAGCCACCAGGTGTACCATAAGTGAGGGAAAGACCTTTGCCTGTTTCATAAGTTGGCTGAGACTCTTTCCCTGGCGGACTCCCTTATACAGATCATCCACGGCACTCCGTATAACGCTGTTAGACACCACTTCTCCAGAAAGAGAAATACCCTTGAGTATGGGAATACCGCTCTCAAGCAAGGTACCCAGAGTGCGGGCCAGACGACCGAGTTCTATCTTCAGCAACATGGAGCCGGCCAAGGGCAAACGTAGCACCACCTTGTCCCACCAGGCCCTCCCTTCAGGTGACTTGATATAGGAGTACAAACCAGTACTAAGCACAAAAATAACCAGGCCTAACAACCACCACCATGACTGTAGAAACATGCTGGCCCCAACGATGCACTTGGTGGCCAGGGGCATAGGCTGATTGAGATCCTCAAAGATCTGGCCAAACTTCGGCACAACAAAGGTTACCAATATAAAGACTGATAAAATGCCCACAAGGGCCAGGATGCTTGGATAGATCGATGAAGTAATAATAAACTTTCGAATATCTCTTGAACGCTCGATGAAACCACTCAGCTTCTTGAGAACCACAGGAAGGACACCTCCCAACTCCCCTACGCGCACCATATTAATGTAGAGGGGATTGAAGATGTCCGGATAGGAAGATAATGCCTCTGACAGCTTTTTACCCCCGTGGATCTCCTGTCTTATGGTATTAATCAGCACACGTATTGTCTTCTGCTCAGCAGCATCTTCCAGGATGACCAGAGTCCGCTCCAAATGGACACCGGCTTCCAGAAGATCAGCCAATTCCCTGGTAAAGTAAAGGAGATCATCGTGACTGAACCTGACCCCTTTCCTACTCAATAAAGTATAGAACCGCTTTAACCTCTTAACCTTAACAGGTTGAAGGCCCTGGGAGATTAACATGGAAATCAAGAGATCCTGGCTTGCAGCCTCGTCGGTCCCTTCAATCTTTTGCCCCTTAACATCCAGGGCCTCATAAGCAAAAGTAGGCATACCCAACAATCACCAAATCACTAAATCACCAAATCACCCAATCAGTTAGTGACTCTCATAACCTCTTCAAAAGTTGTTTGACCTGCAAGGACTTTTTGCAGGCCGTCTTGACGAAGCGTCCTCATGCCCAGAGATCTGGCCTTGGAAAGGATTGACCCACTATCAGCACCCTTGACTATCAGTCGCCTTATCTCGTCATCCACCTGGATCAGCTCGTATATACCAGTACGACCGGAAAACCCCGTATTGGCACAATTAGCGCAACCCTTACCGCGCCAGACCTCGGATGGAGCCTGGGTGCTGTCCACCCCAAGGGCCTGAACTACCTCCTCGAAAAAACCAGGCGGTAGATCGTAGGCAGCCCCGCAATGCGGGCAGATCTTTCTGACCAGCCTCTGGGCCATCACTGCAAGTAGACAGGAGGACAAAAGATAAGACTCAACGCCCATCTCCTGCAACCTGGTAATGGCACTTGCAGCATCGTTTGTG
>JAUWGF010000199.1:0-2819 GCA_030606515.1 Deltaproteobacteria bacterium
AGCTTGCGAAGGAGCAGGTTGAAAGAAACTATCTGCGTTTCCTTATCCAGAAAATGAGAGCAGACTCTGCCAGGAACTCCCTGCTTATGTTTCGATCCAGCAGCCATTCCACTTTATCCAGCCATTGGCAATACTCGGCTAGGTCCTGAGAGCCAAATCGATGAGAGATCGCCTGAAGCTCATTCTCGTAATCAGGGTTGAAAAGTATCTGAACACCTAGTTCCTTTTGTTCTTTACTATCTTTCCTCTGGAGCCCTTTAAGCATCATCAGATCCCTGAGAAAAGTGCGGATTACCTGTACAGCAAGGAGGATACTCTCCCGTTTATTTGAAATCTGCTTTGACAGGATAAATAGCATAAGAAGTGCTTTTTCCCTCTTACTTTTCAGAAATTCAAGCAAGCCTTCCCGCACTGAAAAAATATCCTGCTCAAGCAAATCTTTTGCCTTTGAGATGCTGCCTTCTGAAAAACAGGCCAGGAATTGGGCTGAGTCAGAGGGGCAAAGTCTTTCTTCTTTAATGCGCTCCATAAGTGCGCTTACAGACAGGCCTTCACAATGTATTACCTGGCAACGGGATACAATAGTAGGCAGGAGGGCCCTGACCGAGGTGGTCGTGAGGATAAGGTGGTTCCCGCCAGGGGGTTCTTCCAGTGTCTTCAGAAGGGCATTCGCAGCTGGAAGATTTATCTTTTGGGCCTCCAGTATAAGGCATACTCTACGTTGAGAATCCAGGGGGGAAAAGGACAGGGCCCTTTGCAGATTACGGATCTGGTCCAATTTTATCATTGCCCCTTGAGGCTTCAGGATCTCAATATCAGGGTGGGTTTGGTGCTCAAACTTGATGCACCCCGCGCAACTGCCACACGGGCTTGGAAGATCTTCTCCGAGATACGGCTTTTCACACAGGAGCAGCTTCGCAAGGGAAAAGGCCAAGGCCTCTTTACCAGCTCCGGGAGCTCCCACCAATAAATAGGCATGGGCCAAAAGGCCCTTTTTCATCATACGGCCGAAGACCCGGATAGCCCTTTCTTGGTCTGAAATATCAGCCGGCACTTGCCTGTTCACACTGTTTTTTTCTTGGACCACAGGCTGGGTTGGGCATCCATCCTATCTTCTGCACCGGCATCTTCCATTGCCTCTTTCCGGGCTTTGTCCTCTACTACTTCGTCCGGACTTGGAAGGTAGAAGTAGCGCTCAAAGAGCCTCTGGTACTCAGTCCAACCATAAGTCGGCCCGGAAATATCTTTTTTCAGCTTTCCAAGATAGTTTAGTTTGGCATCTAAATCATCTATATAATTTAGTGCTATGGCCTCCTCCATCATAGGAAGTACGGGCGCGCCAAACTCCCTCTGACCGTGATGGCTGAGTACGAGGTGTTTCAGGGTGACTATCTGCTGAGAGGAATCCTTTATGCCGAGTCTTGCAACAAAGCTGTCAATAATAGAGATACCCAGTACAATATGACCCAGGAGTCTGCCTCTGTCTGAATAGTCTATCGGAGGGCGGGAAAAGGTGAACTCTTCAATTTTCCCAATATCGTGAATCAGGGCTGCTGACACCAGCAGGTCCCGATCAAGGTAGGGATATAGCTTGCAGACGGAATTTGCCAGCCTCGTCACCGAGACGCTATGCTCCAACAGTCCACCGATATAGGCATGGTGCATCTTCTTTGCTGCCGGTGCCAGTTTAAACGCCTCGCTGATCTTCCGGTCCTTGAAAATTCCATTTAACAAAGAGGCTAAGTCATCGGATTTGATCCCCCTGATGAACTTCCTGAACTCTGACCAGAGCTCATCAGTGTCGGCCTGAGTAACAGGGAGAAAAAGGCCCGGATCCACGCTATCATCCACTACTGATTCCAGGTGAGTGATCTTTAACTGAGTGATGTCCCTGAACTTCTGGGCCTCTCCCCTTATCCGGACGTAATCTCCTTGAGCAAACACTGTGTCAAGCTGTTTAGCCCCTTCCCAGACCCGGCCCTCAATCTCACCGGTCCGGTCAGTGAGAGTAATGGCCAGATAGGGTTCTTTATTCCTTGTCTCAAGCATTCGTTTGGAGCTGACACAAAAAAGCCCCTCCACGGAAGCAGCAGGCTGAATTTCCGATATAAAAATTCCCTTTTTTAAATTTGGTGATTTGGTGATTTGGTGATTTGGTGATTGCATAATTCTGTTTATTGATTTTCAAAATTGGTGATTTGGTATACGACTTTTCACCTGATTGTTATGCTATACTATGTTATGCCTTGAAACCAGGAAAAAATCACTAAATCACCCAATCACCCAATCACTAAATCCTTTCCATATCCATGGCAAACCGGATACCTGCGACCGTACCCAAAGGCCCTGGTAGTAACCCTCGGGCCCATAGGGACCTGATGACGTTTGTACTCGCTACGGTCGACCATTTGTACGATTCTGTATACTGTCTTCGGATTAAAACCCCCTGCGATTATCCGGTCAGGTGAGGTGTTCTGTTCCAGATACCTTTCGAGTATCGCATCCAGGATGTCATAGGGTGGAAGATCGTCCTGGTCCTTCTGCCCTGGCCTTAGCTCTGCCGAAGGGGCCTTTGTCAGCACTCGCATGGGGATTATTTCTCCCCCTGAGTTGAGATATTCAGCCACTTTATAGACCATGGTCTTGGGCAAATCCGAGATAAGGGCAAAGCCACCGCTCAAATCCCCATAGAGTGTGCAGTACCCAACTGCAAGTTCCGACTTGTTGCCCGTAGAGAGTACCAGGTGGCCGAACTTATTGGATATGGCCATGAGCAGGTTGCCCCTGATCCTGGCCTGTATGTTCTCTTCAGTAATATT
>JAUWGF010000131.1:0-5543 GCA_030606515.1 Deltaproteobacteria bacterium
ATTCGCCTCCGTTGCACTCCGGCGATGCGGTTTCCCCCAGGCTGAAATCCAGGAAAATTACAGGACTCTCGCCAAATCATGGTCAAATAACCACCCTGCTGGACCGTCTCCAGTTCGTTGGGGATAAACTGGGAATGCTCCCTTCAGTCCCTAATTTTCTAAGGCTTTCGCCTTGGGGGATGTTATGCATAAGCGCTAAGTTGTTTTGTAAACGTTCACAGGTTACATTTATGCCGTACGGAATTGTTTTGAAAGATGAACGTCCAACATATTAAAAGATGAACGTCCAACATCGAACATCGAACGTCCAACATCGAATTAAAAAGATGAACTTCCAACCTTGAATGGCTATTTCTGTTTCTTTCCAGCCGTTTTGATACTCGTTATGTTAGCCATTTAGGTTTAAGGTTGAAGGCTGAAGTATACTGATATCCCGTCTCCTGCAACAATTAGCAGCCTTTCTTTCAGGTCATAAGTC
Source organism: Deltaproteobacteria bacterium (assembly GCA_030606515.1). GTDB lineage: Bacteria > Desulfobacterota > Dissulfuribacteria > Dissulfuribacterales > UBA3076 > UBA3076. Next base: position 479 of record JAUWGF010000131.1, read on the forward strand.
TGTTTCTTCATCTTTTCCCATTCAACATTCGATGTTGGACGTTCGATGTTCGATGTTCATTTTTTTCCGTTTGCTCTTCTTCTTCATAGGCCTGGATAATCCGTCGCACAAGCCTGTGCCTTACCACGTCCTGTTTGGAGAAATTGATAAAAGCTATGCCCTCTATGCCTTGCAGGATATCTCTGGCCTCGAGGAGACCTGATCCACGCTTTTCCGGAAGGTCAATCTGTGTAACATCTCCGGTAATTACGGCCTTTGAGTCATAGCCCAACCTGGTAAGAAACATTTTCATCTGTTCAGATGTGGTATTCTGGGCCTCATCCAGGATGGTAAAGGCATCATTCAAGGTCCTGCCCCGCATAAAGGCAAGCGGAGCGATTTCAATGACTCCGCGTTCTAAGAGACGCGAGACCTTTTCAAAAGAGAGCATGTCATACAGGGCGTCATAGAGTGGTCTCAGGTAAGGATTTACCTTTTCTGCAAGGTCGCCCGGCAAGAAGCCAAGCTTTTCTCCGGCTTCAACAGCCGGCCTTGCCAGAATAATTCTGGCTACCTTTTCCTTGATAAGGGCTGAGACGGCCATGGCCATGGCAAGATAGGTTTTGCCGGTCCCTGCAGGGCCAATTCCAAAGACTATGTCGTTGGTCCGTATGGCCTCAACGTAAAGCTTCTGTGCAAGGCTCTTCGGCGTGATGAGCCTCTTCCCGGAATTTACGCTCAGCTTGTCAAGAAAGATGTCTTTGAGATGGGCCCGTGGATCTGAACTGAGAATTTGGATAGCAAACTCTACGTCATTTGAATGGAGTGGGTAGCCTTGTTTGAGGAGTTCATAGAGCTGGGAACATGTGCGGCTCGCAAGGTCCACTCCTATGGGGTCACCAGTGATGGTGATCTGGTTTCCTTTGACGTGTATGATAACCTTTAGTAAATCTTCAATGACCTTGAGGTTTCTTCCCTGTTCCCCATAAAGGCTTAAGGCCAGTGAATTATCATCAAAGTAAAGTTGTTGTTGCTGATTGGAGACTTTTTTCATATATCCCCAAGTGCCCTGTCATACAATTTTCCCACACCATATTCCTTTCTCCTCAGGAACTTCTCCCATGGCGGGCCTATGATCTGCATCTCAGGGTGTTCCTTTTGGACTTCAAGGGCTATCTTCATCTCCATTGTACAACCGGTGCTGTAGGTGGCGTCTTTTCCTATCCATTCGGGCGGTATCTTTTCATCCATAAGTTCAAAGGCCTTTTCAGTATCGTCTACGGTCTGGAACCTCCACGTGTCTATCAGTCCACTCCTCTGTACAATTTCCCACATATACATTATATCATCGGCGTCCATGCCCGGCTCGAAGTGTTCTGCCGGGTTTATCACTACTACCGCTTCCTGTCTCTTGCGAAGGTAATCCACAAACACTTTAAGTATCTTCTTCGCGGTCTCCAACTGATGCGGTATGCTCCCAACAATAGCGCTGTAGAATAGGATTTTTTTACCCTGACGTTTTTTTATTCTCAGATCAATGACCAGGACTTCGGCCTTGGTCCTTAGAGCTGCCTCTGAAAAACGTATGACTTTTGGATGACGCAGTTTTTCCCTGAGCATGAGTTTGCCGGGTTTTTTGCAAACCATAGACAGGCAATCTCTGGTGAACTGGAAGCGTGATTTGATAAAGCAATCGGCATCTTTCGCACTGCGACTGATTGCCGCGTCAGCTTCTTTGAAGGCCCTGGCAAATGTAACTGACGTGAGAAGTGGATTAAAGTGCTCTTGTGTGCCATCTGAGATAACATACAATGTTTTATCGCTTTTAAGTTCTTCCAATAGCTCTTTCTTGGAGATGTTTGGATTAGCAATAATCTCCGCCCCTGATAGCATCTCCTGGAGATAAGGGTCTTCCAGTACGTCAAATAATGTGATTGAATCATAGTAGAAGGCCTTTTTGACAGATAATATGACGTTGATCCCCATACGGATCAAGATTTGTATCATGGCAAGATCAAGCAGTATCTCACCTGCAGAAACTCCCATCCAAAGCAGATACCGTCTTTCCCCGGAATGGATCCATTCTCGGAGTGTGTTTTTCAGCCATATCCAGCCAGGACCTTCTATTGGGGCCTTCATCATAGAGCGGAGTGTATCTGATGTGACTTGTTTTTCACTGGTCCAAAGCTCTGAGTAGCCGGACAAGGCTATAAGACGGCGAAATTGCAAGAGGTGTATTCCAAAGTTTACCTCGTCCAGCGGGGTGTCTTCCCGCAATTCCAGTCCTTTGGGGTCATTGAAGGCCTCCTTAAAGCTCTCTGACTTAAGGAGTTCGCATATTCTACGATTTTTGGTTTCCTTGATTTTGGCTAGCGGGCGATCAATCTCGCTAACCCTGATGAATATCTGGAGCAGCCTTTTTTCAAGTCTTGATGGGAGCATCACCAGCGAGGCGGTCTCACGCCTGAACTTCATTCCCAGAAGGCTGAGCAGAAACTTTTGCTTGTAGGTGTCTTTTACTACCGAGCGGACAAGCGGCTCGACACGTTCCCACACCTTTATATAGGCAAAAGTAAGGAGATCTTCCCCTTTTTTTTCTATGATAGTCTTGAAGACTTTATCAGAACAAGGGTAGTAGTAAGGCTCTTCATCCAATAATACCATAAACCTCAACTGCTCCGGTGAAGAGACCTCCTTGGGAAATACTTCGTAGGCAAGGTGGTTTTCAGTATAGAAGTTCGCAATCCAGGCATCTTTTTCAGGATCTAAACCAGAGAAGGACTCATAGGTGCGGTCCATGGGTCGGTATGAAGTGCCTCCTTAAAACATTCTTTTCTTGATAAAGATAAATACCACTGTCCCGGATAATAAGAAGGACAGTCCCATTGTCAGGGCAAAAGCAAAAGGTGAGTCTTGAAAAGGAATGGCGATGTTCATGCCATAGATACTTGCAACCAGTGTGGGTAACATGAGAACCATGGTCACAGCAGTCAAGAATTTCATTACTATATTAAGATTGTTAGAAATTACAGAGGCGTATGCATTCATCATCCCACTCAGGATATCACTGAAGATCTTGGCCATTTCTATAGCCTGCTGGTTTTCGATTTGGGCATCTTCCAGGATATCTTCGTTTTCTTCGTCTATAGGTAAATAACGGCCGCCCTGAAGCCGGGCCATTACTATGTCGTTGGCCCTAAGACTCGTGTTGAAGTAAACTAAACTTTTTTCAAGGTTTAAGAGTTTCAGGAGCTCTATGTTACGGAGCGATCGGTGAAGCTCTGCCTCGTATTCATTGGTCAATTTGTCTATTAGCCGGAGATGTCTTAAATAGGCATTTGCCACCCTGAGAAAGATATTAAATACAAGCCGGACATGATCTTCAAGTAAACGTTTGGCCCATTTGGATTCCATGAGTTCTTCAAAGACCGGATTTTCCTTGAGGCAAATCGTTATTACGATTTGGCCTGTAATAATAATGCCCAATGGAATGGCCTCGTAGCGGACCATATCCCCCTCATGGCGTGGGTCTGGTATCTTGATGATGATCAAAAAATGACCTTCCTCCCGTTCTATCCGGGAGGTCTCTTCCTCATCGAGCGGATATCTCAAGAACTCCGGGAGTATTCCCAGTTCCTTCTGGACTCTGTCCAGCTCTTCAGGGGTAGGAGCTACCAGATTAATCCAGCTGCCCTTGTTGATATCAGAGCAACGCTCTACACCCTCACTATTTGGCCGAAAAACAGTAAGCATTTAAAATACGCTTTTCCTCAAAAGTGGCTAAAAGACAACTCTAATCTTAAATTCTAATGACCTTACCGGCTAATCTATTAAAACTCAATTTAAAAACTGCGTAACTATTCAGGTTGAAGACTGAAGGCTGAAGGCTGAAGTACTTCAACTTACTTCCTTTTTTAAATTCAAAATTCAAAATTTAGAATTCAAAATTGTGTCTGAACTGTCTTTTCGTTCAGACACTAGATGTCGGTTATCTCTGACATGAGAGCCGGTCGTTTTTTACCAATAGACATAGGGGTAGTCAAGAGAGCCTTTTACAAAATCCATGAGTTTTGCAAAAGGCTGAAGTGTAAGGGCATGATGGTTAAATATTTACCATAAGCGTTTACAGGGCACCGCATCTGCTTTGTTGTCGGGTACTTGAAGTACAGGAAGTACGTCTGCGTACCCTCCGCCGCGCATCTGCGGCACCCTGTAAACGCTTACAGTTCGGTGGGTTGCGGTAAAATGGGCGTTGTAGTCCCGTGAACGGTTACTCTTAATGCTATGAAGATAATGACAATAGCCGGCGCCAGACCCAATTTTATGAAGATGGCCTCTATTGTTGAAGCCATCCGGCGTCACAACGGGGCCGGCAGTTCACCTGAAATCGAACACATCCTTGTGCATACAGGGCAACATTACGACGAAAGCCTGTCCAAGTGCTTCTTCGACGAACTTGGTCTCCCGCGTCCGGATGTAAACCTGGAGGTGGGATCCGGCTCACATGCCCAACAGACTGCTGAGATCATGCGGCGTTTCGAACCGGTACTTCTGGCTGAGCGTCCTGACGTGCTTATTGTGGTGGGGGATGTGAACTCTACTGCGGCCTGTGCTCTGGTGGCAGCCAAGATCCAATATCCTTTACAGAACCCGACTGATATAGAGCGTCCTTTCATTGTCCACGTTGAGGCAGGATTGCGATCAGGGGACCGCTCTATGGCGGAAGAGATAAATCGTCTTCTGACCGATGCTTTGAGCGATGCCTTGTTTGTCACTGAGGAGGTGGCAGTTACCAACCTATTACGAGAAGGCATGCCCAGGGAGAAAATCTTTTTTGTCGGAAACGTCATGATTGATACCCTGCACCGGCACCTGGAAAAAGCCCGCAGGTCTGAGATCAAAAAGACCCTTAAAATTCACGGTCGTTATGGCCTGGTAACCCTGCACAGGCCCAGCAACGTGGACACAAAAGATGCCCTGGAGCCCTTGATCCGGTGCTTTCAGGAAATCAGCAGGGATTTGTTTCTTGTCCTTCCTTTACACCCCAGGACAAAGGCCAGTCTGGAGAGATTCGGATTACTGGAAG
>JAUWGF010000001.1:0-40571 GCA_030606515.1 Deltaproteobacteria bacterium
GGTAAACCCTGAACCCTAACCTCTGAACCTCTGAACCCGTGAACGCTTACGGATGCCAAAAAAACCTGCATTTTATTGACAGCATCTATATTAGCCTGTTAATAACAAGTCAGGTACCATCGGGTTTAAAAGGGAAGACGGTGTAAATCCGTCGCGGTCCCGCCGCTGTAACCGGGGACGAACGCCGCATAAGACCACTGCCCTGCCCAAGCAGGGTGGGAAGGTGCGGCAAGTAGGTAGATCCGGGAGCCAGAAGACCTGCCTGAATACCATACTGCAGCCCCAGCGAAGGACAGGGTGCTGTAAGGGCCGGAGGATATTCTCCGCGCCGGCTTGAGGATAAAGAAACTGGGTGCAATCCTTAAGTCCTTAACGGACTTAAGGATTTTTTTTGTTAAAAACAAGCTGAGAGGAGGAATTTGTTCATGCAATCACAAAAAACCGTTGTTTTATTGGTGCTTGTCTTCATCCTGGCGTCATTTGCAAGTGCCTTTGCAGGTGAACACAGAGATGCAAGACCTCAGAAAAAGGGAATCCTGTTAGTGGGATTTGGCAGTAGTGTACCTCAGGCCCAGGTCTCTTTTGAAAACATAGACAAAAAAGTCAAAGAGGCATTTCCTGAAATACCCGTTCGTTGGGCCTATACTTCCGCGATTATCCGTCACAAAATGGCCAAGGAAGGAAAACAGATGGATTCTGTCGAGGTAGCACTGGCCAAAATGATGGATGAGGGATTCACCCATGTGGCTGTGCAGTCTCTGCACACCATTGGGGGAGAGGAATACCATGACTTGTACAGAAACGCCCATGCCTTCAGCGACATGGCAGGAGGCTTCCAGCGGATACTTGTTGGTTATCCCCTGCTTGCAAAGCATGAAGACCTGGTCCGAGTGTCAGAAGCAATGATCAGCCATATTCCGCCGGAGAGAAAAAAAGACGAGGCAGTCGTCTTTATGGGTCACGGGACCCCCCATCCGGCTAATGCCTTTTACGAAGCCATGATGTTCGAGTTCCAACTCAAGGACCCGAACATCTTTGTGGGGACCGTTGAAGGGTATCCGGACATTGAGGATATCAAGGCCATGCTCCTGTCAAAAGGGATCAAGAAGGCCTATCTCATTCCTTTCATGTCAGTAGCGGGTGACCACGCCCGAAACGACATGGCAGGTGACGAACCGGATTCCTGGAAATCCATCCTGACTAAAGCTGGTATTACTTCCGTGCCGATACTCAAGGGAACGGCAGAGTATGATGACATTGTTGATATCTGGGTCGACCACTTAAAGGGAGTTATGTCACACTTTTAGTTTTTCTGACCATAAAGGTCTGTCACGAAATAAACGGCAATTACAGGAAGGTATCAGCAATCATAAATCGACAGGGGTGGGGCCTCATAAGCGCTAAGTTATTTTTGCACCGGATGGACTAATGAACATCGAACATCGAACGTCCAACATCGAATGCTGAATGGGAAAAAAGAACTTTATAAGCTTCGTATCTCATTAAAGGAACTTAGAGAGACCCAGAGATGGTTAAAACTCATTCAGCGTGTACCGTTGAATATTCGGTATTGGATATTCGTTTTTCATTCGACGTTGGACGTTCGATGTTCGATGTTCGACGTTCATTTTTCAATGTAACCTGTGAACGTTTACAAAACAACTTAGCGCTTAAAGGGTGGGGCCTCACAGGCCTTTCCCTGTCACATCACCTTGCGTATTGGTCCGTACACGGCGGTTCGGCTGGTTGAGCATCGGCTCAAGGCAAGCCTAAGGGGGATTTTCTTCAATTTCTGATTGACTGGCTGTAATCAGTAATTATTATTTTAATAATAATTACTTTTTCAAAATATACCTATTGCGGAGAGGAGAAAAGACCTATGATCCCCATTATTTGTCGTCTTGAAGACTTGATTCAGATGGCCCAAGAAGGAAAGAAGGTAGAGGGAGATGTTGTCCTCCACAAGATACCTATTAGTCTAAAGATACATCCGGAGGCAGGAATAACCGAAGACCAGGAGGCTTTCTTGCTCAATGCTGCATATCGTTTTCATGCAAAAGGCATGACTTATTCAGTTAGCAAGAATTATGTCACGGTCTTACCTACCGCGTCCGTGGATGTTGCTCATAGCAATCGCGCCATCGCAAATGACCGTCTCAAGGCAGACTATAAACGCTTGAGTACTGCGGGCATATCAGTGGAAGAAAAGTATTTCGAGTAGTCACACAAAGCCTGGAAGCCAGCTGCCTGCTCAGGTCCATACAGCTCGAAATAAATTAAGGAATTAACAACCATCCTCTCAATTCCTAAATTAGAATCTATTAAGTTCTTCTATCTTTTTTGCCTGGGCCTTTCTGTATTCCTTCAACTTCCTTGCAAGGTCCTGGTCTTCCAGTGCCAGGATCTGAAGTGCCAACAAGGCGGCATTTTTTGCCCCGGCTTCTCCTATTGCCATGGTTGCAACCGGGACACCAGGGGGCATCTGGGCAGTGGAAAGCAAGGCATCAAGTCCATTCAAAGCCGAACTGTCCACCGGCACCCCTATTACAGGAAGGATCGTATTAGCTGCCAGGCTGCCGGCCAGGTGTGCCGCCATTCCGGCGCCGGCTATCAAGACCTTTATTCCTCTGGTTTCTGCCTCCCTGGCATATGATGCAGTAAGTTCCGGGGAGCGATGGGCTGAAGCAACCTTCAACTCACATGCTATATCAAACTCATTCAGAATATCCCGGGCCGCTTCCATAACCTCCTTGTCACTGAGGCTTCCCATGACAATGCCTACCTTGGCAGAGCTGCCGGAATGCGGGGAAACCGGCGTGCTGGTCGCACCGGACGTGTATCTGAGGGCCTTTTGACCAATATCCCTTCTATAATGCATCCCCTCCCAGGAGATTTGTCCAACTGCTTCATATACAAGGTCTATTGCCTCTGAAACGGTATTCCCAAGTGCCGTAACCCCAAGGACTCTTCCGCCGGATGTGACGAATCGGTCTCCATCCTTGGCGGTCCCTGCGTGAAAAACCATTACGTCCTGCATCTCAGCCACTTTTTCAAGACCGTGGATGACCTTGCCTGTCTCATAGCTTCCAGGATAGCCTCCGGAGGCCAGGACAACGCAAATAGCAGCCCTTGGATCCCACTCAAGTTTGACTTCATTCAGCCTGCCTTCAATTGCTGCCTCAAATATCTCCATCAGGTCAGTGCGGAGTCGCATCAGGATCGGCTGGGCCTCAGGATCACCGAACCGGCAGTTAAATTCCAAGACCTCAAACATACCGTCTTTAATTATTAGGCCACCATAAAGCACTCCCTGATAGGGCCTTTTTGCCCTTGCCATAGCTTCCACAGTGGGCCTCATAACCGTATCCATGATATCGTCAAACAGGCCACTGCTTACCACCGGGGCTGGGGAGTAAGCACCCATACCGCCGGTATTAGGCCCCTGGTCATTATCAAATATGGGCTTATGGTCCTGGGAAGTGGCAAGAGGAAGGACAGTTGTTCCGTCGGTTATAGCCATGAAGGAGGCCTCTTCCCCGGTGAGAAATTCCTCTACTATCAGACGATTGCCCGCTTCACCAAAGGCCTTTTTGCAAAGAATGAGATCTATTGCCTCCTCCGCCTCAGCCAGGGAATGAGCGAGCAACACCCCCTTGCCGGCTGCCAGCCCGTCTGCCTTTATTGCAATTGGCACTCCAACTACGTTCTTGATATAATCAAAGGCGGCATCCGGCTCGGTAAAGACCTTGTAGGCCCCTGTTCGTATACCTGCCTCAGTGAGTAAGTCTTTTGAAAATACCTTACTTGCCTCGATCTCAGCAGCCGCTTTAGTGGGTCCGAATACTGCAAGTCCCTGTTCGTTGAATCTGTCTACCAGACCTTCAGCCAGAGGGGCTTCCGGGCCTACTAAGGTTATATCGATACCCTCCTTTTTAACAAATGATACAAGACCATTAATGTCAGAGACCTTTAAAGGTACACAGACGGCATGTTGACTTATGCCGGCATTTCCGGGAGCACAGAATACTCTGGAAATTCTGGGACTGGACGCCAGCTTCCAGCAAAGAACGTGTTCGCGTCCTCCGGAACCCACGACTAATATTTTCTTCTTATCCATAATCTCCTTCTCCCCATGTTTATTCTCAGAACAAGGCAGGCTCAACCTACCATCTGATGTAAAGGTGTCAACGCCTGTTCTGATGATCCGATGCCTGATTTTCGAGACAGTCACAATCTACGTGGTATAATGCCTGGGTAAGCACCGGATGGACTAATGAACATCGAACATCGAACGTCCAACATCGAATGTTGAATGGGAAAAGATGAAGAAACAGACTTATGACCTGGAAGAAAGGCTGCTAATTAAACGTCTCGGAAATTCTACAACTCATTGAATTTACAGAGGGTTGTTGAGGCTTGGATTTTTGCCCCGAATCTGGAATAATGGAATAGTTCGATTTTCGATGTTCATCTTTCAAAACACTGATAGTAAACGTTAAGTGAAAGGGAAAAGGGAAAAGGGAAATGTACGCAGAATTGAAAAAAGCGCTGAATGATATAGCTGCAGAAAATGGTCTCATGGAAAGTGAAGTGAATATCACGGCGAAAATCCTGACACCTGAAGAAGCCATAGGCAAGACAGAAAGGAAGGATTTCCCTCTGCTTCAAGGCAAAGAGTCTTTAATCCAGGCGGATTTCAAAAAAGCCTTGGGACAGGCCTTCACTGACATCCCAAGGTCTTTCAGGGGCAAACTCAAGGAAATACTCAAATTAAGATTAATGGATAACGGCGAGAGAGCGCTCTTCGTCGCTTCGCTGAACGCGCTGATGCGATACGCGGGTATAGTTAACGGCACTATTCACTGCAAGGACAAGGAGCCTGAATTATGTGCCAAGGAAATGGTCAGAGCAGTCATCGATAAATACGGTTCTGATGTCAGGATCGGAATTGTTGGCTTCCAGCCTGCAATAATAGATAATTTCTCCAGCAGGTTATCTGCGGAAAATCTGAAAGTAACAGACCTTGATAGAGATAATATTAATAGAATAAAATATGGGGTGTCTATCTGGGATGGCAAAGAAATGACAGAAGAACTCTTTAAGGCCTGCGACGTCATCCTGGCAACAGGCTCAACAATAGTAAATGATTCCCTGTCTCAATTGATTTCTCTTTCAGACAAATATCAAAAGCCACTTTATCTCTATGGTACAACAATCGCCGGAGCCGGCATGATTTTGAACTTGAAAAGACTATGCTTTCAAGCTTCTTAAGCAGACATGCATTTTGGTAATCATACTGACTCTCCCGGGCCAAAGGGCCTGGAAAAAAATAATAAGGATGCCTATTTGTAGGCGTTCACAGGTTCATATTTCACCGTTAAGGCACTAATTATTACCCGGGTTCATGTTTCCAATACCTTTATCACCCCTGGTACTTACGAGCACATCAAACTCTCCGGTATTCTCTAAATTGATTACGCTGAAAAAAGTCCCTTTTTAGCCACTGACTCGAAATAGCTATATAAGTTTCGTATGCGTAACTTATATATTACGAATATGTTTATGTTATAGCTTTGGATCGACTCCGACTTTTTGCAGTGTAATCTAAATTGGCTTTCAAAAAGAAACATAAATCCTTTTCATCATCGATTAATAGTATCCTCTTCTTTTCCGCCATATTGTTCCCCTTTGACCTAATTGTTTCCTAATTGCAGATTAATAATAAACTTTGTGCCTTTATTTACCTCGCTCTCTACTTCAATAGATCCCTTATGTCTATCTATAATTAAATGTGCCAAGCTGAGACCAAGACCCGTCCCCTTTTCTGCGTCCTTTGTAGTGAAAAAAGGCTCAAATATTTTCAGTAACAAATCTTCAGGAATGCCCTCGCCGCTATCCTCAATTTCAACCACAGCCATCTTATCACCTATCTTAAAGTAATCATCCCCTCTCCTGCCTACTTTATTGTTTAACTTCGATGCTAACTTACAAAAGACATTTACTTTAATCTCGCCTCTCTCTTGTATGGTATCGACAGCATTGTTCAATAGATTAACAACTACCTGCTGAAGCATGTTCTTGTCAGCTTTACATTTTACTGGTTCTTTTGGATAATTTCGGTTTATTTTTATTTTTTTCAAATTCTCACTACGCTCAACCAAGCTTATTGTGTTATCTAATAATTCACAAATATCTACAGATTCAAATTTAAGTTCGGCCTTTCTTGAAAATTGTAGAATATCAACAATAATTTTGTTTGCCCTACCTACAGCCTGTTTTATGATTTTAATAGATCCTGCACATTGTTCATCTTTCTCTGACAAAGTATTATCAAGATACTCTACACCCATCAAAATAATACCCAGGGGATTTCTAATTTGATGAGCAACTCCAGATGTCAAACGCCCTATAGCTGCCATTTTTTCATTCTGTATTAACTGATCATGGGTTTCCTTAAGTTCATTATATGCCTTTTTTAAATCCTGTTCTGCTTTCTTAGGCCCAGTAATATTTTTTGATATTACTGAAACAGCTATTACATTCTTAGTATCAGGTTCTTTAATTGGACCAAGCGTTTTCATAAACCATTTGTCATATTTTTTGCTGTAAGATTCATAGTCTGTGGTTGTACCAGTTTCAAAAACTCTATTTACATTCTTGGCAAAATTTTTCGTTTCTTCTGTTGCATGAAATGCGTCAAATGTCTTGCCCAAAACTTGGCTCCTTAATAGGCCAAATTGAGACAACAACATATCGTTTACAAAAAGATATTTACACTCTTTATCTACTATGTAGATTAAATCACTTGTAGATTCCACGAGAGAACGATATTTTTCCTCGGATTTTCGCACTTTCATTTCTTCTTTAACTTTTCCCTCGCTGATAAGTGCGATAACATAAGCTAATAATATGAAAACTCCCGCCCTCTCAATGGTTCCTACTATAAGAGTTCCAAGAGCAGAATATGCTAAATATATATGAAAACAACCTAAAAAAACTGCCAGCGGGATGACTTTTTTTCTATACCATATAGCTGTCAGTATAATTGGGATATAGAATATGTTGGTATATAGAATCTGTAAGCTGAAATAATTAAGGAGGGTATTAAACTCTTGAGCTGTGTAAACATCAGCATAATCAATTTTTGCTCTCGTAACAAAATTAAAGTAATAACCTCCTATAATACATAAAAATATTGTAAAAAGCAATATAATACTCCGACTCCCTCTGGATTTTGTAAATCCTTCCATCATGAATATTTTGGGTAAACGAAGTCCCTGCCGAGCACTTAAATTCATTATATTTGTGTTCCTCTTGTGGATTGGTTTATTATGAATGCTGCAAAGTTGCCGGGATGAATGTCAATCCCACAATTCATTTTCCTCATTCATTCCGCGATACTCAATCGAAGAACCTCTTTTTCTTATCGAAAAATTTTATGGAATAGTTAAGAAATAAGAACACCTGAGGAGAATATTTTTAATTAACTTAAGCTGCGGTTTCGGGGTGGTTTTGGTATAATTTCTGGGTCTTGGGAATGAAACCCGAAAAAAGGCGACCGATTCAAAGGCAGATGTCGTGTAGAAATGGAATTTCAATAATGGAATTAATGACGACGAAGTAAAGGGCTTAGCCCCCAGATCCTGAGGCCCTTGTCTTTGAGCCCAATAACCAGCAATGTGAGCAGTTCAATAAAAAGGGGCTCAGGAGGCGATCTCAAAGGATCATTTTTCACAAGAATTATGTCACCAGGACCCACATGTGTCAGAATGCGCTCAACTGAAGTATTAAAAAGGACTCCCTCACGCCACCTGAGCTTAATGGATGGATTGACCACGAAAAGACCCAGCTCTCTTGCCATTTTTACCAGTCGAAGGTCCTTCCATCCATGAGGCGGCATAAGAAAGCAGGCGTCCCTTCCCTGGATGTCGCCTGCCAATGTCAGGCAGGGCTTGAGCATGTGCCTTAATTCTATTTTATTTTGAAAAATAAGCGATCTGTAAGTCTCTCCATGAATCCCTATCTCAAAGGACTGCAGAAGACGCATGGCCCTGGGATTACTCCTGGCTCTCTTCCCTTCTATGAAAAATGTGGCTGGTATCTCAAGCTCATGCAGTCGTTTACAAATGGGCTCTGTTAACGGGTTTGGGCTCCGGTCGAACACAAGACTTATTGCGGGTACATTTCTGGAACCATGGGTTAACACCCTGCCCCATAAGGTGGCCCTGAGGCAAAAGATCTCATATGCGCCTGCTGCCAGAGCACCTGCCCCTCCTGCGAGAATAAAGCCCTTTAAAGCACTCTTGGAAAAAATCCCCGTTGATTTCAGCACTGTCTTAACCTCACTTATGACGCTCTAAAACAAACCATGCAAGACCATGGAGCAAGTCCCTTGTCTCTAATGGAGCAAATGTCTCTAAACTTTCACAGGCCAAGCCAACCAAGGCTTTTGCCCGACTTCGCGTATAATCCAGCCCCCCGGTATTGGCCAGCAAATCCTTCACCCACACAAGTTCCTTCTCGGAGGGATTGCCACCACTGAGCACCTGTAACAACCTCTCTTTTTCTCTGGAAGATGCCTTCTCAATGGCCACAACAAGGGGCAGTGTAATTTTTCCCTCCGCAAGGTCTGTCCCAATGGTCTTTCCCAACTCACCGGCATCTGCAGTATAATCAAGGATGTCGTCAATCATCTGAAATGCCTGGCCCATATAGAGGCCATAATCGCTGAGGGCCTGCACCTCGGACTTCCCGGCACCGGCCAGGAGTGCCCCGATTTTACATGATGCAGAAATCAGCGAGGCCGTCTTTCTGCTAATGATTTCAAGATAGGTCTCCTCGTCAAAACTCGGGGTCTTTGCCTGTAAAAGCTGTATAATCTCACCTTCAGACATCAGGGCAACTGTCTCTGCAATGGCTTCTGCTATGCGGGTATCCCCGAACCGGCTGGCAAGCTCAATGGCCCTGCCATAGAGGAAATCCCCAACCAGGACCGTGGCCTTATTCCCCCAGATTTTATAGGCAGGGGATTTGCCGCGACGCATCACACCTCCATCTACTACGTCATCGTGGAGAAGACTGGCAGCATGGAGGTACTCCGGGACTGCTGAAAGACCGAACACGGCATCATCGTCTCTTCCACATAATCTTGCCGCGCATACGGTAAGTAGTGGCCTTAGACGTTTTCCTCCTGCGAAAAGGATGTACTGGCTTACTTTGTTTACAAAGGGTATATGAGAAGCAAAATGCCTGTTCAGCACCTGCTCAATTTTTTCAAAATCCGGTTTGAAGGAGTCCAAAATGCCTTTGACCTTGGGTCTGTGGTCAGATAACTTCTCAGGAGATGCCTCCACCTATAAAAAACCCCCTTTCCTAATCTTGAATAAAGAAATAACATAGAAAATAATAAAGGGCTATGCTCACGTAATGGCACAGAACCGGAACATAAAAGATAAAACGATAAATATCACCCCTATGTTGCAACAATACAAAGACATTAAGTCCCAGTATCCTGACGCAATTTTATTTTTTCGCATGGGAGATTTTTACGAAATGTTTCTGGATGATGCCGAGATAGCCTCCCGGATTCTGGAAATCACACTTACATCCAGAAACAAGCACAAAGAGGAGAAAATCCCGATGTGTGGTGTCCCGGTACATGCGGCTGAGAACTATCTGACCAGGCTCGTGCAGTCCGGGCACCGGGTGGCAATATGTGAGCAGGTAGAAGACCCCAAAAAGGCCAAAGGGTTAGTCAAAAGAGAAGTGATCCGGGTGATGACTCCCGGACTCATCACTACAGAAGGGAGCATAGGAGCCAAAACCAACAACTTCCTGATTTCTATAAATCCCGGAAGCACCAAAGACCCGTGGGGATTCTCCTGTCTTGACATCTCAACAGGAGAATTCAGGGTGACCGAACTTTTCAGGGAGGAAGATGCCCTTACAGAACTCTTCCGTCTGGAGCCTGCGGAAGTCCTCTTGCCGGAGAGCCGGCAGGAAGGACAACTTGTTGTCCGGGTGAAACAGGCCATCCCGGGGACCTTTCTGAGCTTCAGGCCGGACGTATGGTGGCAATATGACAGGGCTAAAGCAGACCTTCAGGAGCATTTAAGGACCCTTTCCCTGGATGGTTTCGGGCTCGCAGGGCTTAGTTCCGGCATCGGGGCGGCAGGGGCGCTTCTATCGTATGCTTCTGAGACCCAAAAGGGCGAGGCATCTCATATAAACCATCTAAAACCTTATCGCCTGAGCGATCACCTCATCATAGATGAGGCCACAAAACAGAACCTGGAGCTGCTGTCAAACTCTTTGGACCGTGGCCGCCAAGGTACTCTGTTGGACGTTCTGGACCTCACTGTAACTCCCATGGGAGGGCGTCTTCTCAAGAAGTGGATACTCTATCCCTCAAGAGATATTGCTGAAATACAAGGCAGGCTGTCTGCCGTGGAAATCCTTAAAGAAAATCCTTCGGTTCGAGGAAATTTAAGAAAAGAGATGCGCCAGGTTTATGACATTGAGCGACTCGTGGCCAGGACAGTCCTTGGCACTGCAAATGGGAGGGACCTCCTGGCCCTCAAGCAATCTATTATTCGAATACCAGGGATAAAAAAATCTCTTGAGAGTCTCTTGCAAATTCCCTCTTCAAAAAAAGACAAAAAAGGAGATTTGACTGAAATTCACATGGCCTTGGATCCCTTGCAGGACATAGCAGATATCATAAACCGTTCCATAAGAGATGACTGCCCAGTACTTCTCAGAGAGGGTAGGCTCATCAGGGAGGGATTCAACAAAGAACTTGATGAACTCATTCATATTCAGAGGGATGGCAGGTCTTTTATCGCCGGGTTGGAAGCCAGAGAACAAGAGAGGACCGGCATCCCATCTCTCAAAGTCGGATTTAACAAGGTCTTTGGTTATTACCTTGAGATTTCAAAGGCCCGGGCCGACACTGTCCCTGATGATTACATCAGGAGGCAGACCCTTGTGGCGGCAGAACGCTATATTACTCCGGAACTAAAGGAGGTAGAATCAAAGATCCTTACTGCCCAGGACCAGAGGCTGGCCCTTGAATTCGAGCTGTTCCTGGAGATCCGGCTTCAAGTAGCTGAAGCAGGAATTCGCCTACAGAACACTGCTGCTGCACTGGCAAGGATAGACTGCCTGTCTTCCCTTGCAGAGGCAGCTGAACGCTATAACTACGTGAGGCCCAAGCTGGATCACGACAGGAGAATATTTATACGCCAAGGCAGACATCCAGTTATAGAATATACCCTGAAGGAAGGTTTTGTTCCAAACGACGTGGAGCTGAACCACCGCAATTCTCAGCTTCTGATTATAACCGGGCCGAACATGGCTGGTAAATCCACGGTCCTCAGGCAGACCGCCCTTATTGTCTTA
Source organism: Deltaproteobacteria bacterium (assembly GCA_030606515.1). Classification (GTDB taxonomy): domain Bacteria; phylum Desulfobacterota; class Dissulfuribacteria; order Dissulfuribacterales; family UBA3076; genus UBA3076. The sequence continues at coordinate 11,401 of JAUWGF010000001.1, forward strand.
ATGGCTCAGATGGGAAGCTTTGTCCCGGCAGAGGAGGCACAGATAGGTGTGGTGGACCGGATATTCACACGGGTAGGTGCTACAGACTACTTGACCCGGGGCCAAAGTACGTTCATGGTGGAAATGAATGAGACAGCAAATATCCTGCATAACGCCACGAGCCGGAGCCTTGTAATCTTGGACGAGATAGGCCGGGGGACAAGCACCTACGATGGCCTTGCCATCGCATGGGCAGTGGCGGAAAATTTATTGTACAAAGACAAAAAGGGAGTAAAAACTCTCTTTGCCACCCATTATCATGAACTGACAGACCTGGCAAAAAAGCACGACAGGGTGCGCAACATGCATATAGCTGTTAAAGAGTGGGAGGATCAGATAGTCTTTTTGCGACGCCTGGTGGATGGGTTCACCAGTCGCAGTTACGGAATCCAGGTTGCTGCCCTGGCCGGTGTGCCTGAGTCAGTAATCAAAAAGGCCAAGGAGATCCTGAAAAGTATTGAAAAGAAGATCTCTAAGGACAAAAAGGAAATTCCTGCCGGTCCTGTGCGGGAAATGAGGCCTAAACAGCATCCGGTCCAGATGCCCCTACCACTTGTAATTGATCAGGGGGCTGAACTCAGAGAAAAGGTACTCTCTGCCGATATCAATAATATGACACCTCTTGAAGCCATTAACTACTTAGCAGAACTCAAATCTATGGCAGAAAAGAAGTAAAAAGACAACATGAAACCGCATATGAACACAAAAGAGCGCGGATTTCTAAAACCATGAGCCTGTTATTATCTGAGCGTAACTGCGTCTGGCTACGGTTTTTTCTATCCCTGTTTATCATTGTTTTCCTGTCAGGGACATTCTTGCTAATTGCCCTGGACTCTGCCCACGCAAAGCCCAGCAGAGCTGAATACACCTATCGTCAGGCCAAATCCGAATACGATCGCCTTGCCAGGAATTCCCGGCTCCGCACTCACAGAACAGCATGGGTCCGGGTAATTAAGAAGTTCAGAAAAGTCTACCTCACTTATCCCAATGACAAGAAGGTTGCCCCAAAGGCCCTCTTTATGATGGCCCGTTGCTACAGTGAATTATATGGATATTCAGGAGCCGGGAAGGACATCAGGGAGGCCATTGAGCGATATCAGGTCCTGGTAGAGAGATTCCCTAAAAGCCGCCTGGCAGATGACGCCCTCTACGCCCTTGGCGAGCTTTACAAGCGTACTGGAAATACCGGAAAGGCCCGAGAGGCCTGGGAAAAGATAGTTAAGGAATACCCTAAAAGAGACAAGGCCAGGATTGCCGGAAACAAGCTGAAAACCTTAGGTCCTAAGCAACGGCAGAAAACAAAATCTTTAAAGCAGACAACACATTATGAGAAGGAAAAAGGGTCCGCCGGCCTCTCCAGCCCGAGGATTGCTCCAGGTGCAAAACCTGCCACTGTGCAGGAGGTGAGGCACTGGTCTGCTTCAGACTACACCAGGGTAGTAATTGACACGGCAGGCCCTGTATCCTTTAAGAAAGGATATCTTCCTGCCAATAAGGCCAAGCATCTTCCGGAACGTGTTTATTTAGACCTTAAGCCGGCCCGTATAGGGAAAAAACTCAAAGACAACATCTCTATACAGGACGGGCTACTCAAAGGAGTGAGAGTAGCCCAGTTCAACCGTAGTACAGTCCGGGTGGTACTTGACCTCAGGAAGACCCATAAGACCAAAATCTTTTATCTTGAGGATCCCTTCAGGGTGGTGGTGGACGCCTTTGGAGAAAACTACTTCCAGAGGCCTTCCTGTCCTCCCCAGTCCTCAAAAATATATAAAAAGACCAGGGGCCAATTAAAAGGTAATGGTCTTTCTCTCGCGCAACAGTTAGGCCTCTGTGTAAAACGAGTGGTGATAGATGCAGGCCATGGCGGAAAGGATCCGGGGGCTATCGGGCCTACCGGCCTAAGGGAAAAAGACGTTGTGCTCAAGATTTCGAAAAAAGTGGCTTCACGACTTGAAAAAGACCTTGGCTGCCAGGTTATCCTGACCAGAAAGAAAGATCGGTTTCTGCCACTTACACAAAGGACTGCCATTGCCAACGCCAAAAAGGCCGATCTCTTTGTATCTATTCATGCAAATGCAGCTCCCAACAAGAGAGCCAGGGGAGTTGAGACCTACTTTTTAAACTTTGCCCTGGATAAAGAGGCCATGAGGGTGGCAGCCAGAGAAAATGCTACATCTACTAAAAGCATAGGGGACCTCAAGAACATCCTCAACGACATAATGAAAAATGCCAAGGTCGATGAGTCCTCACGCCTGGCAGGTTATGTACAGAGGGAAGTTGTAAAGAACCTCAGAAAAAAATATCGAAATGTAAAAAGCAAAGGAGTCAAACAGGCCCCATTCTTTGTCCTGATAGGTGCAAGGATGCCTTCTGTTCTTGTTGAAGTATCGTTTATCAGTAACAGGAAAGAGGAAGAGCGCCTCAAAAGTGACCGCTATCTGGACCGCGTGGCCGAGGGAATCGTAAACGGTATAAAATCATATATCAGTGGCACCAAATTGGCCTATCTTCCTTGAACCTAAGTTGAGCGATTAGCTGTTAGCCATTAGCGTTTAGCTTTTGAATAAAACTGTTGGCATCCTTCATAGCAATCCAAAAGTAGTTTACGTTTTTGGGGGTAATATACCTCGAAAAATATGACCTGTGCGATTAGCTACTGACCGTTAACTTTTAGCTTAATAACCCGTTTTTATACAAAGTTTTTACCTATACCTAACGGCTAACGGCTAACGGCTAACGGCTGGCATCCGTCTATGTTGAAAAAGTGTAAACTACAAAATGAAGGATGCCAATAAAACAGGTTGAATTTTGTTTCTCCTCTGCTAAAGTGGAGCACAATCTGTGGATTCCAAGTGTAATTCAATTGTAGTTGCATGGTGCGACAAAAAACCATTTTGCGGGAGGCGTCTATGTATTGGGGAAATATGGGAGTAAAAATTTGTTTGCTGGCACTGATCTCGATATTGAGCCTGGGACTTCTTGCCGGGTGCGGCAAAAAACCAGTAAGAGGCGGAGAAGAAGTACTTGTCACTGAGCAGATCGGGGAATCGGCCATAGGGCCTGAAGGAATGCCCGGTATTGCTGAAGTTGGTATGGGTGAGACGGAAATCCCAGGCGAAGCTATGGGCACTGCTGCCGGCTTTGGAGAGACTATTTCTGAGGGCAGAACCAGCGCCCCCATGCATCCCATATACTTTGACTTTGACCGTTTCAACATCCGGGACGACATGAAACCCGTAATGGAAGAGAATGCTCTGTTCCTGCTTGATCATCCGGAGGTCATGATCGAAATCCAGGGTAACTGTGATGACCGCGGTACCAATGAGTATAACCTGGCTCTTGGGGAAAGAAGGGCAAAAGGCGCCCAGGCATATCTTGTCAATCTGGGTGTAAACCCGGATCGTATAGGAACTGTGAGCTTTGGTGAGGAACGCCCTCTGGATCCAGAGCAAAACGAGGACGCATGGGCAAAAAATCGTAGAGATGACTTAGTTGTCATAAAGTAGTCTAAAAGGTTTTGATTATCCCAGGAAACTTTGACCACGCGTTGCATAGCAACGCCGTGGTCATTATTTTGCAAAAGTGCCTTTTGAAAAAATCCTTAATCTTGTTCAATGGCAAAGCGTACAGAGCCATATGACAGAAGATGGGAGTTATGAAAAGGCTCGGGAGGTATTGATTGCCTTATGAAAGGTCGCCTAAGCTTAATACCTGTGCTGCTGATTTTTCTGTGGACCGCGGTCCTGTGCTGTAGTGTAACTGCTGGAGAAGCCGCACAGGTAAAGATAGCTGTCATCAATATGCAAAAAGTGGTACGAAAATCCGTAGCCGGCCAAAAGGCTATGGAGAAGCTCAATAATAAATTTGAAAGCCTTCAGAAACAACTCAGGGCTAAACAAGATGAGTTGAAGGCCTTTAAGGAAGACCTTGAAAAAAAGGGCCCTTTGATGAATGAGGATGCCAAGGCAGAAAAAGAACGCGAATATAAGAAGGCCCTTCGGGATTTTAAAGATCAAAGCGACGATGCCCAGTTTGAAATGCGCCAGGCAGAATCCAAAAGTATGGAGCCGGTACTCAAGGAACTTGAAAAGGTTGTGACCCGTATTGGTGAGGAAGGTGGATATACACTCATTCTGGAAAAAAACATACCTGGTATATATTTTAATGCCTCTAATGTCGATATCACGGACGAGGTCATAAAAGCCTACGATAACGAGGTAAAATCCAAGAACAAAAAGGATAAGAAATAGACCCTGAACCTTGAACCCTGAACCTTGAATTGGCCTATGTTTCACATAGATATAGAAAAACAAAACGAACTTACACAGGAACAGATCTCTGAGCTACAGACCATGTGGAACAGATGTGCCGCGCGCATTATCCTTTCCACTACCCTTGCAAAAAGCGGTCATCCAGGTGGCTCTCTTTCTTCCCTGCACACCCTGCTTGTCCTTTACAGCATAATCAAACATCGTCCGGCAGAACCCCGCTGGCCGGACCGTGACCGCGTAGTCGTGAGCATCGGGCATATCTCTCCATGTGTATACAGCGTACTCGCTGAATTTGGTTATTTCTCAGAGGAAGATTTCCTTACCGAGTTTCGTCGTGCCGGTTCACCCTGTGCAGGCCATGTAGAACAAACCATGCCGGGAATTGAGTGGAATACTGGAAATCTAGGCCAGGGACTTTCAGTAGGTACAGGCATATGTCTTGCCCAAAATCTCCTTGGCCGGCCGGGCAAAACAATCGTCCTCATGGGCGACGGAGAACAGCAGAAGGGACAGGTAGCTGAAGCCAGACGATTTGCAACAAAATTCGGGCAAGGAAACCTGATCGGTGTAGTCGACAGGAATCACCTCCAGATTGGAGGTTCCACTGAAGATATCATGCCGGTCCATGTAAGGGATGAATATGTTGCCGCAGGCTGGAATGTATTGTATGTACCGGACGGCCATGATTTTCAGACCATATTCCAGGCCCTGAAAAGGGCATGGGTACATGACGGCCTTACGCCCAGCCGCCCCACGGTTATGGTCATGCGTACTGTCATGGGAAAAGGCATCTCTTTTATGGAAGACAAGGCAAAGTATCATGGGTCTCCGCTGCCAAAAGATGATGCCGAGACGGCTTTGAGAGAACTGGGACAAGATAAGGACCTACTTGAGCTGTGGTCAAAAAACAGGGCTGAACACAAAATAAAGGGACCATGCAAAATACCAGAGGCAGACTTCCCATCTATTGACGCTGGAGAACCCATTGTCTACGGCATTGAGACCAAAACAGACTGCCGCTCTGCATACGGCTTAGCATTAAAGGATCTGGCTCAAAGGAACAATGTTCAGGATTCCACCCCAAAGATCGTAGGATTTAGCTGTGACCTGGAAGGATCAGTAAAGATGCAGGGGCTTCACCATGTTTCCCCCACTGCCTTCATAGAGACAGGCATACAAGAGCACCACGCAGCTACCTGCGCCGGAGCAGTGAGCAGAGAGGGATTGGCCACCTTCTTCAGCACCTTTGGGGTCTTTGCCGCAGCAGAGACTTACAACCAGCACCGTTTAAATGATCTCAATGAAACCCACCTTAAAATTGTGTCTACTCACGTAGGACTGGACGTGGGAGAAGATGGCCCGACCCATCAAAGCATCGACTATGTAGGACTTTTCAACAACCTCTTTGGCTTCTCTATATTCATGCCGGCAGATCCAAATCAAACTGACAGGATAGTCCGTTATGTGGCCACCAATCCGGGCAATGTCTTTGTGGGTATGGGAAGGTCCAAGTTGTCAATTATTACCACAGAGGATGGAAAACCGTTGTTCGATGCAGACTATGTGTTTCGGCCCGGGCAGGCAGACTGGTTGAGACAGGGGGATAGGGCCACTTTTCTCACCTATGGTTCAGCCACATCCCATGTTCTCGAAGCATGGTCAATTCTTGACTCGGAGGGCCTATCAACAGGGGTGCTCAACATGGCCTCACTCAAGCCTATAGACAGAGAATCAATACTTGAGGCGGCCAAGAAAGGGCCCCTCGTAACGGTTGAAGACCATGTGGCCCGCACAGGTCTGGGGACCATGGTGGCGCAGGAACTTATAGCGGCAGGCGCACACCAGCAGCTCCTCACTCTTGGAGTGACTCATTATGGTTCTTCAGGCAAGCCGGATGATCTGTATCGCGTTCAGGGCCTTGATGCCGAAAGCCTTGCCAGAAAGGTGGAAGAGTTCCTGATGTTGTCTTAATACATGGTGCCGAAGAAACACTAAATGATCAGGTTTGGAATTTCCATTTCCCCATTTTGGAAAGCTCTGATGAAAGCATCGACGACTTTGGGATCAAAATCCTTTCCCGAACCTTTAACGATGATTTCCTTGGCTTTAAATGGAGATACTGCCTTGCGGTAAGGACGATCGCTTACCAGGGCATCATATACATCTGCCACGGAGAGGACTTTAGCCTCTATAGGGATCTTTTCCCCTTTGATCGGATGATAGCCTGATCCATCATACTTGTCGTGGTGAGCCAAAATGATAGGAATAATGTTGCCCAGGGGAGCTTCTACTAAATCCAGAATATCAGCACCCAGTTCCACATGGTTTTTCATTGTTTCACGCTCTTTCTCGGTCAATTGCGCTGCCTTGTAAAGAATTTCCCGGCCGATATCGATTTTTCCAATGTCATGGAGCAAGGCAGCGGCACGAACCGTTTCAATTTGTTGAGGAGCGAGTCCGAGGTAGGTAGCGATCTTAGCTGAATAGATCGAAACGCGGTAACAATGGTTTTCGGTATACTTATCTTTGGAAATGAAATGGCGCAGAATCACCAGAAGACCCCGGTAGGTCTTTTGGAGTTCACGCATCTGTAGTGCCTGACGCTCATAGAGAGTACCCATTGAATATGCAATAATCACTAACATACTGGCCCAAGCCATGATTTCATACCATTGGCCGCTCACTGAATTGAATTGTTCCATCTCGTTGAACAGATCTGAGTTGAAGTGTAAAACAAGACCTACTAGTAAGATGCTGGCCACTGCAGTCAGAACGGCATGGCGACGTCCGAAAAAATAGGCGGAAAAAATGGTAGGAATGACGTATAGCTGCAGCAACATCTGTTGGGCGGTCAACAGATAATTCATGATGCCAATGATAGAAAACATGGACAAGATCATCCACAGCTCTTTGTTCGCTTCCATAATCTGGCGCAACAATTTTGTCTTCCATCGCCGAAATTTGTCTGAAGTTAAACCGGGCGGTATAGTGTCGAGAATCAATTCTTCTCTGCTTTTAGCTTGCTCAGTCATTTTAACCCCCCTGCCATTAACTTCGAGCATCCAATAAAAAAAATCCCATGAGACATTCTTTTTGACCTTAATTTGTTATCGACCATTAAGTTCAATTTCTTAAAAATGGAAGGTGGATACACGCTCATTCTGGAAAAAACGCGGAGTGCACTTGGATGTGTGAGCACTTTTAACAACGAGCAACGCAGCCATCGGACCAAAGACAGAATTCTGCATAAGCCTCAGGATTTTCCTGGTTCGGTCATCTTATCATCACCAACAAGCTCGGGAAGCAGATCTACCAGTCTCAACCAGATCTGTTTCAATGGTCCCGGATCAAAACTATTGCTGCCGTAGCTTGTTGAAAGGGCCTCGACCAGTCTCTCTTCCCACTCGTCAAGAGCTGCCGCCACCTCACCGTAATCCATGTATTTTGCAGAGGCCCTTAGCCTTTTTATTGCATCCTGACTGGCAGACAACCATTCCTCCTCGGGCCAGTCAGGCACATTGGCCAGAGGTTCGGATACCTCTTTTGAGAACAAAGGAGTAATTGCTCCATCCCTAGCCTTTATCGCATTCCGGGCCTGTCGATCCGGTAATCCCGAATCATGGCCGGGAGTTGCTTCGCGTGCGTCAGAATCGACTTTCTCCGACCGTGAATCAAAGAGTATGGCGTTCTGATCTTCAACATTGTCTAATGCACTGCTTGATTCCGCATTCTTCTCTGCTACTTCTTGCACCAGCTTCTGTAATCGATCCAGCCTTGAAAAAATCAGGTTAATAACATCTTCTGTAAAAACCAGACTACCCTTACGGGCCTTATCAAACAGATTTTCCATACTATGGGCAAGTGTGGCTATTTGTTCAAGGCCCACATGGTCCGCTGCACCTTTTATACTTTGCATATTACGAAAACATTCATCCAGAAAAGAAGAGTTGTGAGACTCCTGTCCTAATAGCAACAGGTTTAATTCCATCTCCTGGAGGTTTCCCTCGACTTCAACAACAAAATTTTGCAAAATTTCCTGATCAAACTGATTCATAGTATCCCCTGGCTCTCCCTGGAATCCAACACTTCAATCTGGCTATAAGTTGTTTATCGACCGCTGAGTTTAATGTCTTGATGCAATTTCTGCGATCAGAAAAAACATGCCCGCCACAGAAATCTTTAACATATGAAATGATTTGGTCGATAAAGGCTTTAGAGTATTTAATACGGGAGTCTCATTTGAGTGTTTATGCGTCTTTGATACAGAATGGCCTTTTCTTTTTGGGGAGTTTAAGCCTTGGCTGATTTAGTGCTGACCGCCTCAGTCCTGGAAGAAACCAGAATACAGATAGAAAACACCCTTATTAAGGCAGGCGTTAATAATGTGCTCCTGGTTGATGAAGCGGGCAATATAGTAGTTGCTTGCGGGCACAAAATCTACAACATGGACACTACATCTCTTGCTGCGCTGGCAGCAGCTAACTTTGGCGCCAGTTCACAGATTGCAAAGTTGATAGGAGAGGACGACTTTGCACTCCTGTTTCACAAAGGGAAAAAAGACAGCATACACGTTGCACGAATAGGCACTGATTTGATCCTGGTAACAATTTTCGGAGACAATGTTTCACTGGGCTTGATCAGGCTGAGAGTAGCACAATTGGCAAAAACTATAGAAAAGACATTTGGCCAAAAATAATTAAAATATGGCGCTAATAAATCTCAGCAAAAGGGAAATATGCTGCAAGATAGTCTACTACGGTCCCGGACGATGCGGGAAGACTACGAATTTGCTCTATATATATAATGCCATGAATAATAAAGCCCGTGGCAAAATGTTGACCATTGAGACAAAAGGAGACAGAACGCTTTTTTTTGACCTCCTTCCTTTAAATCTGGGGAAAATAAATGGCTTTAGTATAAAAATCCAGCTTTACACCGTACCTGGTCAGACAATTTATGAAGCAACCAGGAGACTGGTTCTTAGGGGTGTGGATGGTCTGGTCTTTGTTGCTGACTATCTTAAGGTACGTCATGAAAAAAACATAGGAAGCCTCCAAGATCTGCACCGCAATCTCCTTGAGCACAATCTAACTCTGGAAGAAATCCCGATTATTCTTCAATTTAACAAATGTGACTTAGTGCCGACACCCATACCCACGCTGACTAAAGAAGAGCTTGAAACAGAGCTAAACAGAGAACTTAAGACAAAAATTTTTGAAGCAGCAGCTACTAAAGGCACAGGGGTCTTTGAAACCCTGAAAGAAATAAGCAAAAGGACCGTTCACTATGTGGCAACAAAGCATCTTTTAACAAATCACTGAGGAAATACTCTCAGACTTGTTATTGAAATAAAAAATACTCAAGGAGAACAGCCATGGATCAGACACAAAAAATCCCTGATCCCAAGAACTTCACTGAAAACCTAGAAAGTACTATTGACGAACTATTTAGTGCATCACGACAGATAGAAATCGACCCCTTAACTAATGAAGTGAAGGATTTGTCGCAAGACAAAACAGATCAAGGAACGTCCTTTCAGGTTGTAGACCAGGGAGAAAAGCATCCGGAAGAAATCCAGATCTCAGATACCATAGAGATGGAAGCTCCTGCTCAACAAATAGATATTACCACTGACGAAAAGATATTGGAATTAGATTCAGGGCCGGAGCTGGAGCCTGAAGAGAAAGAGACTGAGGCTGTCAATCTGGAACAACAGTTCAGCCAACTCAATCAGCTGTTGTTGACCCTGGAGTGGGAGGTCACTCAACCACACGTAGTATCAGCCAAAAACCTGATAGAGACAATCCGGAAAAATCCAAAGATAGAGGCAGACAAAAATCTCCACGAACTGTTCAATCTTATAATAAGGATCCTTGAAGGGATGGCGGACAATCCTGAAAAAGTGCCCACTTCCGGGCCCGAAGCCCTGCAGAAAGGCCTTGACAGTTTAAAAAACCTTGTTTGGAACGAGGAACAGGACCCAAAGGCTAAAGAGGAACTCTTGAGATCCGCCAAGAAAGAGCTTGAATCAGCCATAGACATGGCAGTGCCTGAGGTTGCCCACGAAGTGTCCGAGGAGGCGGTTTCAGAACGCCTTGTTGAGGATGTTAATGATCTTGAACCAGTGCTTGAAGATGCAGTCAAATTCCATATCAAAGTCCTTGATGACTGTATAGGTTATATTTTACCAGTTGAAAAGCTCCTTGCCCGGACTCCGGGGATGGAAAAGCTACATCATTTTCAGCAAAATGTTAAAAGCAGGCTTGAAAAACAAAAGAAAATATTGGAAAAGGCCTTAACCGGCGATTACGAGCCATCAGTTGATGTGCGTGATTATGCTGCTCAACAAACCGAAGACATCACCATAGAAATTGATAAAAAAGAAGAAACACCCTCAGTGACCATATCCTGCCCGTGGTATGAACTTGTAATTGCCCAATGGGACCAGAAGCAAGTGGCATTTGTCCCTGAAGATGTAGCATTTGCCGGGACTGCTCCCTGGCGGGCCAAGAAAGGCATTAATAAGCTGGAAACCTTTAAATTAAAGAAGCTCAAGACCTGGCCATGGACAAAGCTTCAGCCATTGATGCAAGGGGAATTGTCGAATCAGGAAGAATCACAGCTTATAAAACTCGAGTTTCCGGTATTGCAAAAATCGATTTCATCTTTCAGCTACTCTCAGCCCCCAGACAATCCGACTGTATCAGTCTTATGCCGTGGGGATAAAGGACTGGTCCTCATGCTGGACACCCCTTTAGAGACCATTTCTGTAACACCTGAGTGTTCATGGGAACCGTCCGCAGAAAGTAATGGACCATGGGTCGGCAACCTGAAGATAGAAAACAAACAAATATCCGTGGCAACGCTGGAAAGTCTCTTAAATACACTGACAAATGAATAATCTCGATTCAACTTCGGACAATTTAATTAAAACCAGGTTGGCAGAAGTCGATCTTTACTGTAGTCAAGGTCTTAATAAAGAAGCTCGTCTTATTTGTTTAGAGCTTCTGAAACTGACAGGTGATAAGTCCCATCCCCTCTATACTGAAGTAGAGTCCCGTCTGAAAGGACTTCAGTTTAATGGCATAGAAACAGTCCCGTCAGGAAAAACGGATTTCACCACCAGCCCTGAAGATCTTAAACCTGAAGACCTTAAAGAATATCAGGACAATCAATTCAACAGTTGTATAGGTCTGATAGAAGCGGGCTTTCATTCAGAGGCCATAGAGGAGCTTAAAGCCTTACTTGTAGCAGGATACAGGCCGGGAATAATTCGAGCGAAAATCGGAGAATCATACCTGCGGCTGGATACGCCCTTTGAGGCCCTTGAGTATTTACAGGAGGCGATTGAGGACACGCAACTATCCAAGGATGAACGTCTGGATGTACTATATCAACTGGTACTTACCCATGAACGAACAGGCGCGGTGCCCAAGGCCATTGAGGCTCTGGAACAAATCATCCGCCTTGATCCCGCCTTTAGAAACGCCAAACAGAGGCTTGAGGAACTTTCCCAAACAGCGCAGAAATATGGCCGGTTCTATTATCTGATTCGTAATCAGTTCCTCTCTGAAGAACAACTCAAAAGGACCAAAGAACTGGCCAAACAGGGAAAAAAATCCATAGAAAGTATCCTGCTAAACCAGGTTGGCATAGACAAGACAGAGCTTGGCCGCTCCCTCAGCGAATACTATCGATGCCCCTTTGTGGAATTTGACGAACTGGAAGTAGGAACCACACCATCTTGCGTGCGCGGTATCAAAGAACATTTTTTCAGGACCAATTCCTGTGCCCCGATTCGCGAAAAATTAGGGACCCTTATAGTTGCACTGGACAACCCCCATGACTTAGCAAAGATAGACAATATAAGAAGGGTCCTTAAGGCCAAAGGCTTTCAATTTGCAGTTTCCCTAAAGGAAGATATCAACAGATTCATAGACTATTTCTATGGGAAATATTCCACAGGAGGATCTGATGATGACGTGTTTGAGCAATTGGAAGTTGTTGATGAGGATACGGAACTCGAGGAAGAGGATAATGGCTTAGCATCAGATGCTGATAGCGTAGTAGTACAGATAGCCAATAAAACCATAGAGGATGCCTATCATCGCAGGGCCTCTGATATTCACATTGAATCCCTGGCAGGCAAACGGGGGGCCCTGGTCCGCTTCAGGATCGATGGCGACTGTATGCGTTATCAGACCGTTCCGTATAACTACAAGCGGGCCATGATTTCCAGAATCAAGATCATGTCCAACCTTGACATTGCCGAGAAACGCCTGCCTCAAGACGGAAAAATAAAGTTCAGGACTCGCTCTGGTAAAACCCTGGAATTACGTGTAGCCACACTTCCCACAACTGAAGGCAACGAAGATATCGTACTCAGGCTACTGGGCTCTTCCGAGGCCATGCCGATTGATCGCATAGGGCTCCTTGATCAAAACCTGGAGCAGCTAAAACAGCTTTTGCAATTGCCTTATGGGCTTATATTGGCAGTTGGTCCTACCGGATCAGGAAAGACAACTACCCTGCATGCTGCACTTGGCTATATAAATCGGCCTGAGAAAAAAATCTGGACAGCGGAAGATCCTGTAGAAATCATGCAGGATGGATTGCGCCAGGTGCAGGTGAAACCCGGTATCGGCCTGACTTTTGCCCGGATTCTCAGGGCCTTTTTAAGGGCAGATCCGGATGTGATAATGATCGGCGAAACTCGAGACGAAGAAACTGCCACAACCGCAATAGAAGCATCCCTGACAGGTCACCTGGTCTTTTCAACCCTCCATACCAATTCCGCCCCTGAGACAGTTACAAGGCTTTTAGGAATGGGAATGGACCCATTCAACTTTGCTGACGCCCTCTTGGGGGTCTTGGCACAGAGGCTTGTAAAAAGACTTTGTCCCAAGTGCCGCGAGGCCTATCAGCCTGATGACCACGAGAAAAAACATATTTTACACGAGTACGGGCATCATCCAACTCAACCCTTAGAGTTATCAGACCTAAATGAAATAACACTTTATCGGCCAAAGGGCTGCCAACATTGCAACAGGACCGGCTTCAGAGGCAGGCTTGCAATCCACGAACTACTGGTGTCAGATGACGGTCTCAAAAAGCTCATTCAGGAAAAACGCCCCGTGGGAGAGATACGGGAACATGCCATGAAGCATGGAATGTCGATCCTGAAACAGGACGGCATACAAAAGGTCTTAAGGGGAGATACAGATCTGAAACAGATTAGGGCAGCCTGCATAAGGTAAGGTAAGGTAAGGTAAACGTTCACAGGTTACGTTTATGCAGTACGGAATTGTTTTAAAAGATGAACGTCGAATATCGAACATCGAACGTCCAACGTCGAATAAAAAACGAATATCCAATACCGAACATTCAACGGCTATTTCTGTTTCTTCATCTTTTCCCATTCAACATTCGATGTTGGATGTTCGATGTTCATTAAAGGGCATCTGGCCAAAGGACTGTATAAAGGTCCACGGGGAGTTAGCCGGCTTTTGTATACTATTACTTTTTCTACTGTAAAAGGCTCAATTACGATCTTATCCTTTAAAAATACCTCAAGAAGCCGTGAAAGCCTACGGGGAGAACGGACTCGTCCTACAGTCAGGTGAGGCGTAAAGGCACGGTCTTCCCGTGGGAAGCCCTTTTCCTCCAGGGCTGTTTCAATACTGTTTTGCAGTTTGCACAGAAGATCTGTTTCACCTCCGATTCCGATCCACAGTATCCGGGGCCGTCTAAGGTTTGGAAAGATGCCTGTACCATTTAAAAACAAAGAACAACCCCTGTGAAGGCAACAGACCTCTTTGCAGGCAGCTATCACGCTCTCCTTACTTGATTCCTGAATTTCACCCAGAAATTTGAGTGTCAGGTGCATATTGGACGGATAGATCCACCTCACATCCGCCTTGGCGGACTTCCACCGGCCCTGATGTTCTTCAAGTATCTTACGCTGTGTGCCCGGCATGTCTATTGCCAGGAAAGTACGTACCATAACTTAAATACAGTCTCAGCAAATCAAGAGCAGTTTCCGCTGCCAATGTCTGTATCATGTGTCTTGTTCCGGCAAATCGGAATTGCTCGGCTACTGTCCGTTCAGGGGTTGATAAAGCAATATAGACTGTGCCCACAGGCTTTTGAGTAGTACCTCCGGATGGACCGGCAATACCGGTAATGGCAAGACTATAGCCTGTATCGGCCAAGCGTTTTACACCATCTGCCATTTCCACGGCAGTCTGGGAACTCACTGCGCCATAGAGGGATAATGTCTCGCGAGAGACCCCAAGGAGATCTTCCTTTGACTTGTTGCTATAGGTAATTATTCCCCTTTCAAACCACCCGGAACTGCCGGAAATGCTGGTCACCCGTTGGCTTACCAGACCACCTGTACATGACTCCGCAAGGGAAAGAACACCACCTTTTTCCAGCAGAAGTTTACCTACTATTTCCTCAAGAGTTTCATCATTGACGGCAACTACATGTTTGTCCAGCAGTTGTTTTATGGTGTTACATGCCATATGAAAAATTTCAGTAACTTTTTCCGGATTCAAGCCCTTTACAGTGGCAGTTACATTGACTTCGGGAAAGTTGGGATAATAACCAATGCTCAAGCCGTCCCGGCTGGATTCCAGCTTTTCAAAAAGGGCGTTTATCTCTGTCTCTGATAGGCCAAAGACCTTGAAGGTCTGCTGTCTTATATTTAATTTTCTGGTAATAAGCTTGGTAAGCCTGGGGATAACCCGCTGAACCATGTGATCTTCCAACTCCCCAGGCACTCCCGGCAGAAAAAAAAGAGGGGTATCCTGGTGGACCAGGAGATATCCTGCAGCACGACCTTCGGGATTCAGGACTTCAGCACCTTCAGGTAACCAGGCCAACTTTTCCGGCAAAAAAACTGGATTGACAAACCGCTGTTTCGCCCTTCTGATCTTCTCTAGAATCATCTCATTCAAGATCAAGGGACGCCCTAAGGCCTTGGCTGTCACCTCGTTTGTTATATCATCAGTAGTCGGACCAAGCCCGCCTGTGATGATAACGTATTTTGATCTCTTTATTGCTGCCAGCAGACATTCTTCAATATCATCGGGATCATCACCAATGGATGTGATCCGGGTCACCTGGCAACCAGCATAAAAGAGCTTATTAGCTGCAAAGCTGGCAGTGGTATTTAATACCTTGCCGGATACAAGTTCATCTCCTATAGCTATAATTTCTCCATACATGACTAATTACCTTGAGAGTCTAGAAGTTTCGGCATCTTTCATAAGACCCAAGAAGAAATGTTAAGTGCCTAAATCCCACAGTCTCCATGCCAAATTTGCCATAACGCCGGCTGCAACATCATCAAGCACAATACCCCATCCCCCGGGGAAAGATTTATCTATATATCTTATTGGAAAAGGCTTCCAGATGTCAAAAAAACGAAAAAACATAAAAGCAACTATAATCAAAGAAGGTTCAATGGGGGCGCCCGCAAGCGCCACTGCCATGCCGGCCACTTCATCTATCACTATTTGAGACGGATCTTTATTTCCAAGTAAAAGCTCTGCCCTGCTTGAGATCCACACAGATATCAGGATAACAAATCCAAGAGAACATATTCCCAGGGAAATTGGAAGATGACTGAATAGCCAGTGGAGAGGAATGCCCAGGAGACTCCCGAATGTACCCGGGGCAAAGGGGATCAACCCCAGAAATAGTCCGCTTGCCAGAAATAGGACTAATCTATCTTTGAAATTCAAAATCTTGGGAGCCACTTGCAGGAGCCAAAATTAAGAGTGAGCGCCTGAATTTTGAGGCACGACAGATCCTTCTTCATCTATGAAATCTTCAACCGACACCTGGCTTACAGCTTGATAAACTGTACCTAAAGGGACATTGAACCGGCGTGCCACTTCTTTGCAGGTCTCGTACTCAGGAGAAATTGTGGACCGACCATCCGGCCTTGTGATCAATTTGGCTCGCACATTACCCCAGTTGGTTGGAACCATACCATTCCTTCTAGGCAAAATATACCTCAGACACCTGTTCAGGCGTATCCCTGAAGTAGTGGATTCCTCAAAAAGCATCTTACTGAGGCTATGTTCATGACCAGGTGTGGTCAAGACTGTAATCTCAATACCTGGACGATTCTTTTTCATATGTATCGGACACATGACCACGTCCAGGGCACCTGCATCAAACAAGCGCTCCATCAGATACTCAAACCACTCAGGGTTCATATCATCAATATAACTCCTTAGCTCCACTACAACTGATTCCTTTCCCGATGACCGGTCTTCACCCAGCCAGATACGAAGGAGATTGGCCCATTGAGGTATATCCCTTGAACCCGCCCCATATCCGATTTTTTCCACTTTCATTTCGGGGAAGGTCCTGAAATGATCCGCCAGCCCCTTTATCAGGGCACCACCGGTTGGTGTAACAAGCTCCCACTCCCCATCCACCCCATAAATCGGTACATTTTTTAACAACTCAGCAGTGGCAGGGGCAGGCAAAGGTAGTCTGCCGTGTTCGCAATCTATCCATCCCCTGACCACAGGAACGGGTGAGCAGTAGATCTTTCCAACAGAAAAATGGTTTAAGCCGCTGATGGTCCCCACAATATCCACCAATGTATCTACAGCCCCAATTTCATGGAAGTGGACCTCTTCTAATAAGCAGCCATGCACCTTGGCCTCAACCTGGGCAAGGAGATTAAATACCTTCAGGGAAAGCCGAATTATCCCGGGTTGCAGATCAGATCTTTCAAGAATTGCCTCCACATCCCGCAGGTTCCTGAATGGATGGGGCCCGGGCCCGGAGACCTTGACTTGAATGCCCTTTATACCTTTCCTTTTAACTCCCTGAACCTCAACTGCTGTATTCTCAAGGCCCAGTTTCTCCGGAAGGCACATTAATTCTTCCTCAGGCCACCCTGCATCAATCAGGGCCCCTAAAAACATATCTCCGCTGATCCCTGAGAAACAATCAAGGAAAGCTTGGCGCATTTACGTCACTCCTTAAGGCTATGTGTCTCCACCCACTGATAGATTCGCTCCCGGTAGTACAAGCTGGGTATCAATACCAGGAGGGTCAAAAACAAAATACTTATGAAGCCCTCTATGTTTTTATCATATGTATTGGCCCCTTGTAGTGTCAGAACCAGTGTTCCGGGCATACGGCCTAATATGACTATAACCAGAAAGGCCAACCACGGCATACGGCTCAGTCCCAGAAGATAACAAAGAAAATCCTTTGGGAATCCAGGAAACAAGAACAGTATATAGAAGATGAAAAGCCCCTGGTGCTCGACAAGATGCTCAAACCTGTCGTATAAACGAGAACGGAGAAGCCACAATCTTACCAAACGCCTAAACTGACGAGATATAAAAAAAGCAATTACAGACCCCAGGGTAAGACCGAGTGTTGAGTAAAAAAAACCTGCCCACTTCCCAAATAGAAAACCCCCGATAAAACCAGTTGCCTCACCGGGAACAGGAGATATCACGACCTGAAGGGCCTGTAGTGAAATAAAGGCAAAAGGCGCCAAATGACCCAGAGAGAGAGCATATGCTCGTACAGACTCTCTATGTTCAAATGCTTGTAATAGACCACACCAGAGAGACCATAGCTCATGCCTCCAGGTCCAGCAAAACCAAAAGATAAGAATCGAAATAAGAATAGCAAACCCCCAGACTCTGTGACCTAAAAGCCGTGGTTTGCCTATATTCACGTTTCCTTCCGAAACCTTTGAATAATTGTATCTCTACGCCAGTTCCAGTCGTCTTTGTAGGGATAGTCTATGGTGAAGTGCCCCCCCCTGCTCTCCTTTCGCTGACTGGCTGCAATAATGATGAGTTCCGCAACCTGTGCGAGGTTCCTCAGTTCTATAAAATCCCGGGTGAGGATATATTCCCAGTAGTGCTGCCGGATTTCTTCAAGAATCGGTGAAAGGCGCTGTCCGGCCAGTTTAAGTCTTTTTGTGCTGCGGACAATGCCGACATAGTTCCACATCAGACGCCGAATTACATCCCAATTGTGAGAGATAAGGACCGCCTCTTTTAAATCCACAGCTCCCTTGGTTTCCCAGGGAGGCACTTGGGGAAATGTTTTTCCCTTCAAACCAGGGAATATCTCACTGATCTTTAGAAAAGCCTGGTGAGCCATGGCAAGGGCTTCAAGAAGGGAGTTTGACGCAAGCCGATTGGCACCATGCAGACCAGTACATGCAGTTTCTCCCAAAGCAAAAAGGCCTTCAAGGTCTGTCTCTCCGTAGTTGTCAGTAACCACCCCTCCACACATATAGTGGGCCGCCGGCACAACCGGTATCGGCTCCTTTGTAATATCGATCCCAAAGCCCAGACAGGTCTCATAGATATTTGGGAAACGCTCCCGGATGAAATCAGCAGAACGGTGACTAATATCCAGATATACACAGTCCTTTCCACTATTCTTTAATTCAGTATCTATGGCCTTGGCGACTATATCTCTTCCGGCAAGCTCCTTCTGCTGAGGATCATATTTCTCCATGAAGGGCCTGTATTCAGGGTCCAGCAGCCTGGCGCCCTCTCCCCTGAGCGCTTCTGATATAAGAAAATTTTTGGCCTTAGGATGATAAAGACACGTGGGATGGAACTGCACGAATTCCAGATTGGCAATCCTGGCTCCGGCACGGTACGCCATAGCTATACCATCACCTGTGGTCACATCAGGATTGCTGGTATACAGGTAAACCTTGCCGCACCCGCCCGTGGCGAACACTGTTATAGGGGCCAGGAAAGTGTGGATCTTACCTGTAGCTACTTCCAGCAGATAAGCCCCCAGACAACGTTCCTTCTCCATGCTGCCGGGCGAATATGCCTTGATCATGCTTTCAGTAATGAGGTCAACTGCAACATAGTCTTCAAAGACCTCAACAGAAGGCAATCTGTCGACACTATCCATCAAGACACTCTGCACGGATCGTCCGGTAAAATCCCCAACGTGCACTATGCGGCGGCGAGAGTGTTCACCTTCCCTTCCCAGATCCATCACATCCGGATTGTGCGATTCCCTGTTGAATTCCAATCCAAGGTCTTCTAACTCCCTTATACGGTCCGGGCCCTGGCTGACTATCATTTTGACTATATCTTCATGACACAGACCATCCCCTGCGCGCTGCGTATCTTGTTGTTGCAGGTCAAAGCTATCATCAGGACCAAAGACACAGGCTATGCCGCCCTGAGCCAAGTTTGTAGCCGTGTCGGATTCGGTCTTTTTCGTGACCACGGTTACCTGTCCCAGCGGGGCGAGTTTTATTGCGAGACTCAGCCCGGCTATCCCGCTCCCTATGATAAGAAAATCGGTTTTGAACTGCATATAGATGGCTCCCGCACCAAATCACTCAATTACTCATCTGCCTTATAAAAAGCATCAAACGCCCTATAGGTCATAAACAGGTCAGTCTTATGTGCAACCTCAAAGGGCGAGTGCATATTGAGCAGGGGAGGTCCCGCGTCGACAATATCCAGGCCGCGCTGGGCGAGATACTTGGCCACAGTACCGCCTCCGCCTTCGTCCACCTTTCCCAACTCTCCGGCCTGCCAGACTACTTTGGCATCGTTCCAAACGCGCCTCAACCAGTTAACATATTCAGCATGAGCATCATTTGCTGAATACTTTCCTCCAGAGCCGGTATATTTCGTCAGGCAAACCCCGTGTCCGATCAGTGCATCATTACGTTCTTCATGGACTTCTTTATAATCAGGGTCTATCCCTGCTGTAACATCCGCTGAAATGGCCTTGGACGCAATAAGCATTCGTACGAGGCTATCCGCCTCGATTTGAAGCCCTCCATTCCGCATGAGATCATACAACACCATCTCAAAAAAACTGGACTTGGCCCCTGTATTTCCGTCACTACCTATTTCTTCCTTGTCAAGGAACAGGGCGACTGAGGTAACTTGAGGTTCCTCAAGTTCAAGGATGGAGTATAGAGAGGCATATGCACAGGATCTATCATCCTGCCCATAGCCACCTACAAAGGCCCCGTCCAGGCCCACATCCCTTGAACCACCTGCAGGGACAATTTCCAGCTCCGCACTTATTAGATCCTCTTCCACCAGGCCGTATCTTTCGTTCAGAATCCTTAAAATACGTAATTTTACGCCATCCTTCAGGTCTTCAGGGCCTAAAAGAGGAAAACCACCTATCAACACATTAAGCTTTTCTGCCGGTATGGCCTCTGAAATCTTTTTCTCACCCTGCACCTTACGGGCAAGATGTGGCAAAAGATCATTTATTGTAAGTACAGGATCATGAGGATCCTCACCAAACTCAATAGGAATTGCACTCCCGTCTCCTTTCAGTGCCAGGCCATGGATGGCGAGAGGACGGGCTACCCAGTGAAACTTCTTGATCCCTCCGTAATAATGTGTCTTCAAAAAGGCCATCTCCAGATCTTCATAGATGGGATTCTGTTTCAGATCCAAACGGGGTGCGTCTATGTGTGAAGCAATGATCCTGACCCCGTCACTGACAGGTGCCTTACCTGTTACGGCCAGGGCAGCCGCCTTCCCCCTAAAGGTCCACAAGACCCGATTGGAACCGGGCCCGGCCTGTTCAAACGGCACAAAACCCCTCTCCTGTGCCTTGCTTGCAATAATGTTAACAGACTCCCGTTCGGTCTTTGCCTTACTTATAAAGTCCTTATACTTGTCTGAATACAAAAGGGCCTTTTTTCGGTCTTTAGCTGTAATCTGAGACCAAACAGATCTTCGGCTACGGCATAGATCCTTTTCAAGGCGTTTCCATTCGGTTTTAGAAAGACGTTTTTCGCTCATTTTTCCTCATCCTGGACCTAAGGGGTACAACCTTATCTTTTTTTGAACAGGCTGGTTCTTTTTCTCTGGATTTCACTATTGGCAAAAGCGGTCGCACTCTATCACACTTCACACCATTATTTTTACAGATATCAGAAATCCCTTCAATCTGGCTGTCTGATGCCGACATGATAGACACAAAGACTCTCTTAACTCCGTATCTTTTAACAATGTCAGGTATGTCTTCCCTGGCTCCCAAGACCTTGATACCATGGATTATCTGGCTTTTTTTCGCAGGATCGTCATCAATAAAACCCACCGGTAGATAATCGTGTTTTGAATTACGCCTGAGTTCCCTCAGAAACAGATCTCCGCCATCCCCTGCTCCCACTATTAGAATAGGTGTCGAATTACTGCGTTCAGCCTGCAGGCTGAAATATTCCTTAAAGAGGCGCATAAGTAGACGGACGCCACCTATCATTATCAAAGTCAATAGGGCATCGTTCAGGAAAAGAACTCTGGAATAACCTTCGAAGCGGTAAATATATAAAAGTAATCCGACAATAATTAGGGAGCTAGCTACAACTGCCTTAAAGATCTGCCACATATCTCCGATACTCATATACCGCCATTGACCTCTATACAGCCCAAAGATCCAAAAGCAGCACAGCTTGATAGGGATAATCAAAGGAAGAGATTTCTCTATAAGCTGTTGATTCCACAAACTAATAACACCATCGTATCGAAGAAGATAAGAAGTCAGATAGGCGATGCTTATAAGCACAGTATCCACCACTGCCTGGAGAATTTGCTTCTTATTAAGCATTCGGGATAAAAGTGAGGATCGTCGAAACAGGGTATCTGAATCCCCTGCCTTGCTATCATAAACAGTGCCATTCAAGTGTGTAAGAAATGTTCCGAAAAACAAGGAAATCACCGCCACCACACTCAGCATAACCAGGAGTCCCTGGGCACTTTGGTATGACAGATATAATGCTAAGGCTGATATGCTTCCCGCCCATGCCATGAGTGTTAACACAGTCCTTTTTTCTGAATATCCCAGCAAAACCATGCGATGAGAGGTATGATCACGCCCCCCTTTAGAAATAGGTCGTCCGGTCTGGACCCTGGTAAAGGATACAAGGGCGGTGTCAAAGAGTGGTATGATCAGGACCGCCACAGGGACCACCAGCACCAGTACCAAGCTGGTAACTCCGGTATAACCTCCAGATGCTGGATCAGGTAGCCCTGACGTCCAAGTACCTGTTACGGTCAGACCGGCCAGGAGAAAGCCCAGGAAGAGGCTTCCGCAATCTCCCATAAATATTTTGGCGGGATTAAAGTTATATATCCAGAATCCAGCAGTAGCCCCCGCAAGGAGTATAGCCGGCAGACCTAATAGAATCGGACCTCCAAGTTGGCTATATACCCAAAGTGAACAGGCAGCTATAAACGAAATGCCGGCCGCCAGACCATCCATGTTGTCCAGAATATTGACTGCATTGGTAATAGCTACGAACCAAAAAAGTGTTAAGATTATGGATGCGGCAGGATGCCACAGTCCTTGTATCCTCACCCCCCCGGCCACAATTAGAGCAGAGATGATTAATTGCCCTATAAATTTACTTTGAGGCGACAGGTCGTTAACATCATCAACCAGCCCCAATAAGAACATTGCACTTGCTCCCAGAGTCAGGACAAGCATGGGAGATGAGATTTCCCTGAGAAACAAATTGGGAAGCATAAATGACAAGAATAACGCAATGCCTCCCAGAAGGGCTGTTGGACGCCTATGCCACCGATCCTCCCTGGGCTGAGCCATAAAGCCAATGCGTCTCGAGAACCAGATCACGCATGGAGTCAGGAAAGCACTTAGTCCAAAGGAGTAGAGAAAAAAAAGGCCTGCATCAAGTAGGGTAATCGACATACTAGATAATAGAACGAAAATATTCTACAGTCTTTTCAAGAATTGTATCAAGAGGCGTTTGTGGAACAAAATCTATTAAGCTGTTGAGCTTTTCAGATGAAGGGACCCTGCGCATCATGTCTTCAAAGTCTTTGCCGTAGACCTGTTCATAAGGTACATAAATTATTTCAGACTTGCTCCCGGCAATAGACTTAATACGCTCGGCAAGCTCTGATATAGAGATCTCTTCTGTGCCCCCTATGTTTACTATTTTACCTAGTGCCTCTTCGCACTTCATAAGCCGGTATATGGCCTCTACTACATCCCCAAAATAAGTGAACGTACGGGTCTGCCGGCCATCACCAAAAACTGTTATAGGCTCATCCCTAAGTGCCTGCTGAATAAACCTGGGTACCACCATCCCATAGAGACCTGTCTGCCTGGGACCTATGGTATTGAAACAACGGAATATGGCCACTTTAAGCTTTTTGGTGCGATGATATGCAAGTGCGGTAAACTCATCTATAAGCTTCGAAGCTGCATAGCTCCAGCGCATGGTACTGGGAGGACCATAAATTAAGTTATCATCCTCTTTAAGAGGGGCGTGCATATGTTTCCCATAGACTTCCGACGTTGATGCTATGAGTATTTTTTTCTTGTACCTGTTGGCCAGCTTAAGCGCAATTTCAGTCCCACAAATGTTGGTTTCAATGGAGGAAAGCGGATTTTCTATGACATATTTGACACCTACAGCAGCAGCAAGATGAATTATTACATCACATTGCTGAATAAGACTATCCATCCTATCTTTATTCAGGATAGTGTCGTTTATATATTGAAACCTCGGATCACCCTGCAGGTGGACTATATTTTCAAAGAAGCCCGTGGAAAGATCATCTATGACTGAGACATAGTCTCCTTTAGAAATGAGGTAATCACATAGATGGGACCCGATAAAACCGGCTCCGCCCGTCACTAAAATATTCATGCGCGCTTCTCTCCAGATATTAGCTTTACCTTTTTATCTATAACGTTTGAAAAAATCAAGGAATAATGAGAAAATTATCTAATCGGAACAGAACACTCCTTCCCAGGATTCAAGGGCCATATCATCAAGCTTTCGCCACATACGCAAGCCCGAAGGCCCAACCTTTTCCAAGGCGGTCCTTGACTCACCGTAATCTTGGCCATAAAAAAGAAACAACCGTAGATTTTTTATTTTACCGCAAGTCCTGTACCGTATTTTTTTTGCATTCTCTACTTTACCCCTGCCCTCGTATATCCGAGCAAGACGTTCATAGCCAGACCAATACGTCTCGTGTCTTTTTAAAAAAGAGAGCCACATCACAACCGCTTCTGAAAAATTTTCAAAATATTCGTAGGATAAAGCAAGCAGTAAAGGGCATGCCTCTCCTTCCGTCTCACAAAATGGCGAAACAAGGATCTCTTTAGGTGATAACAATTCCTCACTTCGCACTAGTCCACTCAAGTAGGCCCCAGGAGCCGGCATCAGCCTCCCATTTTTTGCGAGCATTGGAACCGGTCTTTCTTTATTTCCATTTTCCTCTTCGCTACCATATAAAAAGGGGTATTTTCCTGTAATTATTTTTAAACCCAGGGCCTCTGTATCAGCCTCCTGTCCTAATCCATAGGCCGAAAAATTGATCCATCTGCCTCTGTGTGCTTCCAGATGATTTGGTGCCTGTTGAATTATTTTCCCATAAAGATCGAGTGCCTCTTCATATCTTCCTGCCAAGCCAAGGGCATAGCCTTCACACAGCAGTTTTTTTTCTTCCCCCCACTTCCAATTATCGCCTGCACAAATTGAAGAAAGCACTTCCTCGGCTACTTCGGTCTCACCCATGTCAAGAAGCAGATAGGCCTGCTTTAGCTTAAGCCTTGCCGAAGAAGGATAAATAGATAGTGCCCCTTCAAGCAAAACAACAGCCTTCTTCCACATATTCATATCAAGATAACTATCGATCAGCATATCAATAGACCACAGGGACCGGCCCTCAGACCAACAGTGTCTTAACACCCTGTCAGCCACATCATGCTGACCAAGACCCAAAAGCAACTTCACGCCGGCCTGCAGGAGATCTCTCCTTTTCTCAACCTGGCCGGCCAAAGCAAACAAAGCGTCGTTATATAAACGAAATCTCATCCGGGCACTCATATAACCAATCGATGTGGCAAGAGAAACATATGAGGTCAATATGTCATCATCCTTAAAGAAATCGCTTTCCCTGTCTAAAAGCCTTTCAACACCTTCTCCGTCCTCGTTCCCCAGATAGACCTTTAACAGAAGCTCTCTTCCCTTGATGTCATTTTCCAGCGCACTATGCATATCCTCAGTAACTAAAAGGCCTGCCTGATCAAAATTCTCAGCCTCTAAAAGTAACTCAACCAAATGCATAGTAATGCCTGGATTGGGCTCAACAAGTAAGAGTTCCTCGTAAATGGCAATGGCTGGTGCAAAAAGCTGAAGGCGCTCATACGCGCGGGCCATAAACAGCAGACCCATTTTATTGCTAGGTTCTTCTCTCAGAAAAATCCTGAATGTCTCAAGTGCCTTGAGATAATTACGTGAAGCAAAATACAGACGCCCCGAAGTCGCCAAAAGCTGCTTATCAAGCGCTTCCGGATGATCATGCTTCAAATCCTCAAGGACCTTGATTGCTGACTGGACATCTCCGTCCATCAAATATAAGGATACAAGCTCATTAACACCCCATATAAGATTATCTATGTGATCTTCCCCTGTATTATCGCTGGAAAGCGCCACAAACCTCTCAAATATCTTAATGGCCTTATCTCGATCTCCCACAGCTAAAAGGGCCTTTGCATAGTTAGCTAAAAAGTCTGGATCATCTTCATATTGAGGTAGCAATTTCTGGAAATGAGATAATGAACTCTTTGCTCTTTTCAGACGCAGAAGCCCACAAGCCAGATTAAACTCAAGGTCTTTTCGGTCAGGTTCAATGGCTAAAGCCTTTTGGAGATATGTTATAGACTCATTAAACCTTTTTTGGGATTCCAGGCAACGGGCAAGACCCTCTAAGACCTTTACCAAGGTCAACTCTTCAGGGATATTCAGCAATTCATTCCTGGCAACGTGGACATTTCCCCCTTGGAGACTGAGTTCTGTCACCAAATTCTTATAGATGACTGCAGCTTTATCACACTGACCTGAACAGCTTAGAAGTTCTGCAAGAATGAACAATGCTTGAATATTATGGGGTCTGGCCTCCACAACATGCTCAAGTTCAAGTATAACTTGACTTTCTTTATTTAACCGCATTAAAACTAAAGCCAGCTCCCATCTGGCTTCTATGAGACCTTGGCGATCTTTTAACAATTCTCTGTAAAGGGCTACAGCACCATCCAGTTCGTTTTTTTTCACCATTTCCCTGGCTTCATCCCAGACCAGTTGCCATGAAGGAGAAACCGCCTCATGAGTTACCTGAATTTTTGCCTGCGGCATGTTATTTTGAGAGATTTTTACCAAATCCTGCCCATTAGCAGTTGGTGCTAAAATGATGAGAAATGAAAAAATGCCTACAAGAAGGTCCCTCATATTAGTCCTGTTATGATAGCTATGTTGAATAAGGATTGCGACAACTAAAACTGATATTATAATAATATATTCTAAAAGGCACTTGCAAAATACTAAATCTTGTTCTAAGGGTCTGTCACAAAATAAATGGAGGGCCCAAAGCACTATCCACTTATTAATGTTATGCTGTTTTTTAACTGGAGAATATGCAATGGCGAGAATAACAATAGAAGACTGCCTGGAAAATTTGCCTAACCGTTTTGCATTAGTACACCTTGCGATCGAGAGGGTAAAGCAATTGCGCAAAGGCGCTCAGCCCTTGGTCAAATGCAAAAACAGAGAAATAGTCCGGGCATTGAGAGAAATTGCCAGAGACAAAGTAAAATTTGAAAATCTGGAAGAATTGGCTCGAGAGGCAGAAGAGCAACGAATTTTCCAAGCATTACAGACAGATACCAATCAGGCAGAAGGTTGAAAAAAGACCGCTTTTAGGCATTATCAATGAAAAAAGACTACTATGAGATTTTGGGGGTCTCCCGAGACTGCTCATCTGAAGAACTAAAAAAAGCCTACCGGAAGCTGGCTTTAAAATATCATCCTGATAAAAATCAGGGTGATAAAGACGCAGAGGAACACTTCAAGGAGGCGGCAGAGGCCTATGAAGTGCTCAGAGATCCTCATAAAAGGCAGACCTATGATCTTTACGGTCACGAAGGAATAGCCGGGACAGGCTTCAGAGGTTTTTCCGGACCACAAGACATATTTAGTAACTTTGGCGACCTGTTTGAAGATCTGTTTGGTTTCTCTGCTACTCACCGACGACATGGCGCATCCATGGGGCCGGAGGCAGGTACGGATCTGAGATACAACCTTGAGGTTTCCTTTGAAGATGCTGCCAGGGGTACGGAGACTGAAATCGAGATAGTTCGTCTTGAGTCCTGTTCCATCTGCAAAGGAACAGGTATGGCCTCTGGGAGCCATCCTGCTACCTGTCCTACTTGCCAGGGAAGAGGCCAAATAATAAGGTCGGAAGGCTTCTTCAGGATCTCCTCTACTTGTCCACACTGTTCCGGAACCGGAACGATTATCACAAACCCCTGCAAAACCTGCCAAGGTAAAGGCAGAATCCGAGAACGACATAAGGTAAGGGTACGTATTCCTGCAGGTGTAGATACAGGCTCGAGATTGCGCCTGAGGAAGGAGGGTGAAGCCGGTCTCAGGGATGGGTCCAGGGGGGATCTCTACATAATAATCCACGTAAAACCCCACGACCTTTTCGAACGTCATGGCAATGATATATATTTTCGCCTTCCTATTTCTATTGTCCAGGCGGCCCTGGGAGACAAAGTCGAAGTATCGACCCTGGATGGACCTCGCAACTTAAAGATTCCAGCAGGAACCCAGACAGGAGAGCACTTCAGGCTGAAAGGACTTGGCATTCCTGATCTTAGAGGATTTGGGGCCGGGGATCAGATAGTTGAAGTTGCTATTATAACACCAACCAAGTTGACAGAGCGCCAATGTGCCCTGCTTCAGGAATTCGCTGATATCGAAAGAGAAAAAAAAGAAGGCGGCTTCTTTCATAAACTGTTTAGACGATCCGAAGCACATGGGCACTCCAGCCAGGAGAGGACATCTTGAGCAAGGATTCCTTTTCTCATCTGAACCAAAAAGGCCAGGCCCACATGGTGGACGTAAGCCCAAAACCTATGACCCAAAGGGAAGCGGTTGCTTCAGGACGGGTAATAATAGGACCTGATGCCTTTAATCTTCTTATTGACAGTAAAATCTCCAAAGGTGATATTCTGGCTGTAGCCAGGATAGCGGGGATAATGGCTGCCAAAAAAGTGGAAACCTTGATTCCCCTTTGTCACTCTTTAACTTTGCAAAAAATAGAAATTGACTTCACTCCGGACTCAGAGAAAAATGCCATAGAAATTTTGGCACGTGCAAAGGCAAAAGGCGCTACTGGCGTAGAAATGGAAGCACTAACAGCTGTTTCAGTTGCTGCTTTGACCATTTACGATATGTGCAAGTCAGCAGAGAAAAATATAACTATTGAAAAAATACAATTGGATTATAAAACCGGCGGAAAGAGCGGAACCTGGAAAAGAAAGTTCTGAGGAGAATACTAGCATGGAACAGGCCCAACTGGAATATTTTCGCAGCCTACTCCAGAAAAAACTCGATGATCTTTTAGGGGAAGCGGATAAGACCTTGGAAGAGATGACTGACATGAACAACCACTTTCCTGACCCAACAGATCGGGCGTCCGTAGAGTCTGATCGTAGTTTTGAGCTACGCATCAGAGATAGGGAGAGAAAGCTCATAAAAAAGATTAATAAGGCCTTAGAGAGGATCGAAGATGGGACTTATGGCATCTGTGAAGATTGTGGTGAAGAAATAGGGGCTAAACGGCTGACGGCCAGACCTGTCACAACCCGTTGCATTGAGTGCAAGTCCAAGCAAGAAAGGGAGGAAAAGGCCAGAGGCATATAATGCTGCAGTTATATATTGCCTTCCTTTGGCATATGCATCAACCTCTGTACCTTGACCCGACAAGGGATCGCTTTGCGATGCCCTGGGTCAGGCTCCATGCCGTCAAGGCT
>JAUWGF010000150.1:0-4590 GCA_030606515.1 Deltaproteobacteria bacterium
TATCTCGACTCCATTAAGAACCAGGTCATAGGCCCTGGATATCACGTTTGCAGGGTCGCTGGATAACAATTCCAGATCCTCGGTCCTTGGGGAAGTAAATGGATGGTGCAGAGTCACAAACCTTCCCTCATCTTCGTCATATTCTACCAGAGGGAACTCAGTAATCCATATAAAATTAAATTTTCCTTCAGGAACAAGATTCCGGCGCCTGGCAAGCTCCATCCTGAGCTCTCCCAAGACCCTGCATACCACGGCCTTTTGATCCGCCCCGAAGAACATTATATCTCCCGGGACCACATCTAACGGCTGTACTATTGCTATTTTCTCTTCCTCAGAGAAAAATTTCGCTATGGGTGACTGCCAGGAGCCGTCTTCCTTTATTTTTACCCAGGCAAGCCCCTTGGCCCCGAGACCTATTGCAAACTCAGTAAGATCATCCAGGTCCTTCCTGGAAAGATCCCCCATGTCTTTTGCATTTATGACCTTTACCACACCGCCGGCAGAAACCACCTTCTGAAAGACCTTCAGCCCGCATCCGGCAGCAATGTCCGATATATCGCAGAGCTCCAGGCCAAAGCGCGTATCCGGACGGTCGGTCCCGAAACGATCCATTGCCTCCTGAAAGGTCAACTTCTGAAACGGTGTCTTAATCTCCTTGCCGATGGTCTCCTTAAACAGGAAGCACATCAGGCCCTCTATCAGATCAATGATATCATCTTCATCAATAAAGGACATCTCCATATCCAGTTGTGTAAACTCAGGCTGACGATCAGCCCTCAGGTCCTCGTCCCTGAAACACTTGACTATCTGGTAATAACGCTCAAGACCGGAGATCATAAGGATTTGCTTGTAGAGCTGGGGAGACTGTGGCAGGGCATAAAAGCGACCAGGGTTAACCCTGCTGGGCACGAGGTAGTCCCTGGCACCCTCAGGGGTACTCCTTGTCAGCATAGGGGTCTCGATCTCGAGGAAGTCCCTGCTATTCAAATAGGATCTCAGGGCCTGACAGACCCTGTGCCGCAGACTTATGCTCTCAACCATGTGTGGTCTTCTAAGGTCCAGATAACGGTATTTTAGCCTCAGGTTCTCAGATACTTCCCCTTCCTCATCAAGGGAAAATGCAGGGGTCTTGGAGGTGTTCAGAATGCGCAGATCATGGCATGCCACTTCTATCATGCCGGTCTTTATCTTTGGATTCGCCATGCCTTCGGGTCTTCTGCAAACCATTCCTTTTACTGCAATTACATACTCACTCCTTAGACTGTGGGCCTTTTGATGTGAATCAGCGTGTACCTCAGGGGCAAATACCACCTGGGTGATCCCTTTACGATCGCGAAGGTCTATAAAAATAAGCCCCCCGTGATCCCGCCGCCTGAGTACCCATCCCATCAAGACCACGTCCTGGTCCAGGGCCGTCTCTGTAAGACTATAACAATCATGGGTACGCTTCAGCCCATTCATTAAATCCATTCAGATCACCTCTTTAAGGTTACTAACCAGACTCTCCACTGCTGAAATCACATCATCAACAGGTACCTCGTGCTGATCGCGGGTCATCATATCTCTGAGCACCACCTGTTTTTTATCAAGCTCGTCTTCTCCCACTATGAGCACATAGCGGGCCCCTGCCCTACCGGCCTGCTTCATCTGGGCCTTAAGGCCCTTTTCCTCGTATGACATCTGCACAGCCAGTCCTTGACGGCGCCAGTGTTTTATCCAGGGCATGACCTCTTTTCCGGCCTTGGGACCCAGAGCTGCTACAAACAGGTCAATAGATGGTCCCTTCTTATCCTTTTCAATGAGCAGCAACAACCGGTCAACCCCGATTGCCATCCCGACTCCAGGAAGATCAGGTCCGCCCAGGGCCTTTAAAAGGCCGTCATATCTGCCTCCTGCAGCCACTGTGCTCTGGGCACCCAGATCAGGAGAGACTATCTCAAAGGTGGTCATCACATAGTAATCAAGTCCCCTTACCAGGTAAGGATTTATGACAAATGGTATGTCCAATGTCTTAAGAAAGGCCAAGACCTTCTCCAGATGGTCCGCACACTCAGTACACAGATACTCCCTGTTCAGGGGTGCCTTGGCCATAATTTTCCTGCAGGCCTCGTTCTTACAATCAAAGACCCTTAGAGGATTTATCTTGCTCCTTCTTTGGCAGTCAGGGCAGAGATCCTGAAATACACCCTCAAGATATTCCTTCAGATTATCCCTATACATGGGCATGCATGCAGGGCAACCCAGGGAATTGATTTCCAGACGCAGATCCTTGAGTCCAAGCTGCTCCAGAATGTCCCATGCCATCCAGATGACCTCAGTATCTGAAAAAGGGGCCTTTGTTCCCATCACTTCCACATTTATCTGATGAAATTGACGGAGCCTGCCCTTTTGGGGGCGTTCATGCCTGAACATGGGCCCTGTTGTAAACAGCTTCAACACCGGAGACTGGGCAAAAAGCTTATGCTCGTTTACGGCTCTCACAAGACCCGCTGTTGCCTCAGGCCTGAGGGTCAGAGAATCACCGCTCCTGTCGATGAATGTGTACATCTCCTTTTCAACGATATCAGTAAGTTCGCCAATACTCCGAGAAAAAATCTCGGTCTTTTCCAGCAAAGGAATCCGTATCTCTTTCAGACCGAAGGCATTGAAAACACCGCGGGCAATGGACTCAACCCGATGCCAGAGCTCGATCTCATCAGGCAATACGTCCTTAACTCCGCGAACAGCTCTTATGGGCACTTCCGGCTCCTGTTCTGGGTGGTTCAAAGGTTCAAAGGTTCAGGGTTCAAAGGTTCACAGTTAAGTTGATTTTGACCTCAGTCTCTTAATCGACAATGTCCGGCAATTCAAGATACTCAACCGCAATAATTTGCCGGCAAGGCTATAAAAAGGTGTGTTCAGGAGGACAAACCGGCACATTCCCTTTCAGGCGGATTGAAACCTATGCCGGGAAATGGTATGGTAAAAAAATTGTAAGCGTTCACGGGTTCAGAGGTTCAAGGTTCAGGGTTAAGGAAAAGAATGAAATTGGATCCCCGAAATCCTCATAAAAAATGCGGGTTTTGCCACATCATTGCCAAGTGCCATGTTCCAGATTTGTGGGGATGTGGAAGCCGGTTGGTTTTCCCCTACAAAACGTTTACAAAATGGCGTATGGTGATGAGAATACAACCTTTGAACCCCTGAACCTTTGAACCCGTGAAAGGGGATATGCAGTATGTATTACGCTCCGAAGCTTAAACAAACGTCCCGAACGCATTCGGTCCCGAATAGGCGACCTTTGCATCTTCGTTTTTTTTCTGCGCGTCAACTTGACCAGATACCCCAAATTGCAAAATTGCCTCACGACATGCGTTTTGCCATGCAGGTAGTGGCCAAAGTACTCCCATTCCGAGTCAATCAGTATGTGATTGAAGACCTCATAGACTGGGATAATATTCCTGATGATCCCATTTTTCGACTCACATTTCCACAACAGGACATGTTGACCACTGAACACTTTGATCGCATGGCAAACCTCCTCCGCAAAGGTGCTGATGACAAGCAGATACGGACTGTGGCCAATGGAATACGCACAGAGCTCAATCCCCATCCTGCCGGTCAGCAGATCCTGAATGTCCCTGTTCTGGATAGCCGACCCCTCAAGGGGATGCAACACAAGTACCGGGAAACCGTACTGTTTTTCCCCCGCCAGGGTCAGACCTGCCATACCTATTGTACCTTCTGTTTTCGCTGGGCACAGTTCGTTGGAATTGATGAGCTGCGTTTCTCTGCCAGCGAGACCAGCGACCTGCACCGCTACCTGGCCGAGCACAAGGATGTTACTGATCTTCTGCTAACCGGTGGTGACCCCATGGTCATTAAAACCAGCCTACTCAAGGAATATGTAAAACCATTGTTGCAGCCTGAGTTCGAGCACATACATACCATCCGTATAGGAACCAAGTCCCTGACCTACTGGCCATATCGCTATGTAAGTGACAGCGATGCTGACGATCTTCTGAGACTGATGGAGCGCATGGTAAAGGGCGGCAAACACGTGGCTATCATGGCCCATTACAACCACTGGCAGGAAATGGAAACGCCTGTAGCTCGAAAGGCCATCCGGCGAATCCGTGGCACCGGAGCCATAATACGCAGTCAGAGTCCCATAGTAGCACACATAAACGATGACCCTGAAGTCTGGGCACGCATGTGGCGCACGCAGGTACGCCTTGGAATTGTCCCTTACTATATGTTCATGGCACGCAATACCGGCGCCTGTCATTACTTCGAATTGCCTTTAGCCAAGGCTTGTGAGATATATCATAATGCCGTTCTAAAGGTATCAGGCTTGGCACGCACAGTACGCGGACCATCAATGAGCGCCGGTCCCGGCAAGATAGAAATCCAGGGTATTGCTGAGATCAACAATGAAAAGGTCTTTGTGCTCCGCTTTATCCAGGGCCGCGATCCGGACTGGGTGCAGCGTCCATTCTTTGCACGCTTCAATCCTGAAGCCACCTGGCTGAATCACATCCGTCCGGCATTCGGTGCTGAGAAATTTTTCTACGAAGATGAATATCAGGCCATCTGTAAAAAAGAGCGAGC
>JAUWGF010000117.1:0-5962 GCA_030606515.1 Deltaproteobacteria bacterium
TTTCTTTTTCTATAATTTGCTTTTAAAAATGATGATTCTTGAAAATTGAGACAGAGATATATAAATCACCTTTAATATTTTCATCGGATAAAAGTTTTATCTACTTGAATATTTACAAAATTTTTTTTATTATTATCTGGCGATTAAAAGGAAAAAGGGTGGTGGCGCAAAGTGGGGAAGATGGGTGATATGAATGGATGGTCTATTTCAGGCTTTCACCCGCTTGGAGGTCTTGCGGGCCTGGCTTTGTATCATCTTGTGTATGTTTTTCCGGTTTGGCGTCAGTGGTTTGTGTTGAATCAGTAGGGGCTTTTTTTATGGGCCGGTATTTACGCCGGCGTTGGTATTGATTTACGGCCCTATTGTGTTCAGCCAAAGTCCGGGAAAAACAATGTGTCCCGTTATTTCGTGAAACGAAGAATAAATAATCCTTTTTTGATGGATAGAGAGTCGCCCTGATGGATTCCTTGCCCGGGTTTGAAATCGGCCCCTTGGGAAGACCTTTGTTTACGTAAGTGTTATAGGGAGTCCTTTTTCTTAAATCTTTCCACCTGAGACGGCGCTTTTTTACCTTGGTTTCCACAAGTATCCCATAGTGGACAGTTGGATCTGCCTGGAGCGGCATGTTTTTTTTCACGCGATTCCAGAATACGCAAGCAATTAGCGGCATTTCTCTTGACCGCATGGCCTCTTTTTCCACTATGGAAGCAATGGTCACTATGTCGTGGATTTGAACACCTAGTTCTTCCGTTCTGCGGCTGAATTCTTCTGAATTCCATACTTCCCAGAAATGATTTACAAAGGTGCGGAGCATCTCACGTGCCGTGGCATCCTTGGTCAATTGATAGGTGTCAGGGTAAACATAGCCCTCGGCGCTATCAGCCTTTATGCCCAAAGTCCTTAAGATGTTTTTGTCTCTTGCCACATTGAGAAATGAATCGCTTGATATCAATTTCGCATTTGCAAGAAGGTCATCTATTTGAAACAGGTTATAGCCCTCTGGGATGGTAACCATATATTGGCGGATTTTCCCCTGGACCAGGTAATCCAGGATCTCTACAGGCGTTTGGGTTGGAGAGAGTTCATATTCTCCTGCCTTGATTCTGGTTGTTGCATCTTCCCACCAGGCTAGGCAATAAAAGGCCCTCTTGGATTTGATTAAGCCTTCTGTTTCAAGTTGTTGTGCTGCTGAGGAAAAGGTGCTCCCTGTGGGAATTAATACGACCTGATTTTTGCCTGTTTCCGAAACAGGCAGCGTACATTCTTTCCAGATCTGATAACCGGACAGAAAAACTAAGTAGAATAAAACAGGTAACCAAAATTCACGTATTATGCGCATATTACCTAAGTTGAGCGATTAGCTTTTAGCCATTAGCGGTTAGCTTTTGGATAAAACTGTTCAACATCCTCTTTACCTCATTGACCTGTTGATTAAGCTAATGGCTAACCGCTAACGGCTAACCGCACAGATCCATATATTTTGAGCTGATTGCCCCTTCCCGTATAATTTCAGGAGGGTCAGTGCATACATCTATGATCGTGGATGGGGCACCTCTGGATGTGGGGCCCCCGTCCAGTATATAGTCAGGGGGACAAGATCGTAACTGATCCGCAACTTCCTCGGCCTTATAGGTGGCGGGTTGTTCTGAGAGGTTTGCACTGGTTGCGGTCATAGGATTCCCCAGGGTTTGTACCAGGGAATGTGCCCATGAATGGCTTGAGATTCTTACGCCCACCTTGGCTGTATCTGCACAAAGCGGCCATGGTAACCCAGGTTTAGCCGGCAAAAGCAGGGTCAAGGGACCTGGCCAGAAGCGCTCCATCAAGGTAACTGCTGCCGGCGGAACTCGGCTGACCAGATGGATGAGATCCGAAGTATCTGAAATGAGGATCAAAAGTGGTTTATGCCTTGGCCTTTTTTTGATTACATAGATTCGCTCAAGGGCATCAATGTGTTTTATTGAGGCCCCAAGCCCATAGCTCGTCTCTGTGGGAAAGGCTACCACTCCACCTTTCTGCACTATATCTGCAGCTCGTTGGATCAATATGCTGTCAGGTAGTGGGACCATATCATAATTAAAAAATAAATGGACCTGTGCGGTTAAGAAACTATTCAAACGTTCATGACGAGTGCTTTCGTCGCCCCCGAAGGTGAAAATATAATATTTACCAAACTAAAATTCCGAAAAAGGCAAAAGGATGCTGTGCACGCCTTTTTACAACAATTTTCAACTAATATCAAATTCAACTACATCTTCAAATCAGCAAGGTTTTGCACCAATCTCTTTGAACGTATTCCGGACAAATTCTCACGCTTCGGATTGCCCGACAGCATTGCTCAAGTATTTTACAAGCGACCATATCGCTCATCGTCCAAAAGAATATCCATAGAGAAACACGCGACGGCATGATCCTGCTCTAGTAGACGCCATTTCTGAACTTGACAAGGGGGACTAATTGGGCATACTCAACTTTTGAGCCGTTACGGTATTTTTATATTTAACACAATATACAGAAACAATTAAATAGATTAAGCAAATCAGAGAGAAGATGAAAGATTTGTAAACGTGCTTCCGCTCATTCTTTTCGTCACAGTTTTGCAAGCCATTTATTACAGGCAAATTATGATATCCGTGCTATTCAGGAATTGTTGGGGCACAGTGATGTGAGAAACTATTATGATTTATACCCTTACGATCAAAAGTTTGACAATAAAAGAGACAAAAATGGAAATTCTTATACTATTGAATTGTGACACAACAAACTGAGTTCAATCAGGAGCTTGTTGTGGAAAAGGCCCTTGTTGCCCGGGAAGTGGTAAAAGTCTATAAAGGGTCATCCAGTCCCGCGCTTAATGGTCTTAATATTTCCGTAAACCAAGGAGAAATCTTTGGACTTTTGGGCCCCAACGGAGCCGGAAAGACCACGGCCATCTCTATTATGAGTACTTTGCTACGACCGACCAGGGGTAGCATAACTATTTATGGGATTGATATCGTCAGATATCCGAATGAAGCAAAGAAGTTTCTGAGTCTTGTACCACAAGAAATTGCCCTTTATCCTAATCTGACTGCTCGGGAAAACCTACGCTATTTCGGCCGGCTCTATGGCTTGCATGGTCAACAACTTGAAAGCAGGATTTGGGAAAGCCTTGAGCTGGTCGGGTTAAAAGAAAGGGGTGACGAGCGGGTTTTCACTTTTTCCGGGGGGATGAAGCGGCGTGCCAATCTGGCTGCAGGTATCTTGAGCAAACCCCGGCTCCTTTTTCTGGACGAGCCAACTGTTGGCATTGATGCCCAGTCACGGAATATGATCCTGGAAAAACTCGCATTGCTCAAGCAAACCGGAACGGCCATGATCTATACGACCCATTACATGGAAGAGGCAGAATTTCTTTGCTCTTCTGTTGTTATCATTGACAAGGGGCAGAGCATTGCCGAAGGCAATCCGCAAGAACTGATCAAGCGGACTCCTGGATGTTCCAGCCTGCAAGACCTGTTTTTCGCCCTGACGGGAAAAAGTATTAGGGATTGATGGAATGAGGGTTCAGGGTTCAAAGGTTCAGGGTTCAAAGGTTTACTAAAAAAAATGAACATCGAACATCGAACGTCCAACATCGAATGTTGAATGGGAAAAGATGAAGAAACAGAAATAGCCGTTGAATGTTCGGTATTGGATATTCGTTTTTCATTCGACGTTGGACGTTCGATGTTCGACGTTCGACGTTCATCTTTTAACATGAACCTCTGAACAGTCACTTTTATGCTTAAACTGTATGCGACTATTTTAAAGGAGCTTCTATTGCTCAGGCGAGACAGGGCCGGTCTGCTAGTGCTTTTTGTTATGCCTGCGGTGCTTGTACTTGTTGTCTCGTTAGTCCAGGAAAACGTCCTCAAGACAATAGGGGGAACCAGTACCCGCATTCTGTTCGTAGATAAGGACCGGAACTCCCTGGGGCAGACTATAGAAGACCAGTTACGTGAATCTGGTTCCTTAGAGATCATTAAGGAACTTGATGGGCAAAAAATTGATGAAAAATCGGCCAGGGAGGCAATTATTAATGGAGATTTCCAGTTCTGTGTTATCATTCCAGAGGGAATTACAGAAACTGTCAGGGAACGAGCACGGCAGTTGGTGACGAGGTCACTTTCGACAGATGACATCCCGCTTAAGAATGATATAGACGTTCCGGACCTGGTTGTTTATTTCGATCCCACCGTGTGGGGAGGCTTTCGATCAGCAGTGGTCAGCTCTCTGAATATGGCGGTTCTTAGCATGGAAATCAGAGAAAAGGCCCGGATTTTCTCTGAACTCTTGCCGAAGCAAATGAACAAGATCATCCATGAGGCGATGGGTCCTTACGGCTCCGAGGAATTTATCGAAGATGTCCCAAAGATGCGTCTTGACTGGAGCAGTCAACGTATGATGGGGATCAAAGAGAAACTGGCTTTCCGTAAGGATTTTGAAAAAACACCCACCTCGGTACAGCAAAACGTCCCGGCCTGGGCCCTCTTTGGCATATTTTTTATCGTTGTACCAATGGCCGGCTCCCTGATCAGGGAAAGACAGGATGGGACGCTAATGCGCCTGCTGACAATGCCGGTCTCTTATCTAACCTTGCTTTCAGGTAAGGTGATCGCATATATATTGGTTTGCCTGATCCAGTTTATGTTTATTCTTATTATCGGTAAGCTGGTCCTCCCTTTTCTGGGGACCTCAGTGTTGGAGATGGGCTCATCCCCAATAGCTGTTATTATGATTCTTCTCAGTTCAATTCTTGCCGCTACGGGTTATGGTATCATGCTTGGAACAATTGCCAGAACCTATGAGCAGGCCTCCATGTTCGGTGCCATATCTGTTGTGATCGCAGCAGCTTTGGGCGGTGTTATGGTCCCTGTGTATGCCATGCCGAAAGTGATGCAGGAGATCAGCGCATTTTCTCCTCTGGCATGGGGACTCGATGCCTTTCTGGATATATTTGTGCGGCAAGGAGACATCAAGACCGTTTTTCCTGAAATGCTTCTACTGCTTTCATTCTTTGTTGGTACTATGCTAATATCGTGGTCTTATTCCTTTCGCCAAGGTCGAACTGGTATATGAATAAGAAGCGAAGGTTTTAAAGGAGAATATGGTTGGATTCATTGGTAACTGAAGGACTGGAAAAAGAACTCGGTGATTTGATAGTTAAAATCTGCAATGTTTCCGTGCCCATGCCCGATGTTTTGCCCCCGGACGCTCCGCTGATCGGCCCTGACTCTCCTCTTGGCCTTGATTCTCTTGACGCTGTAGAAATTGTAGTAGCGGTTCAGAAAGAATATGGAGTGCATATTGATGCCCAGGAAACAGGTCGCAGGGTTTTAGAGTCACTTAGGACTCTTGCGGATTTTATCAGGAGACAAAGCAAGGCCGAGTGATGAAACGGACTCCTGAGCCTGAATTGATGAACACTGAAAGACAGGCCAGGGCCTATGCAATGGCCAACTTCAATAATCCGAACTGGTTGTTTGTTGAACATTTTAAAAACAGTTTTTCTGAAAAGGAGATAATCGGTACAATCCTGGATTTGGGGTGTGGTCCTGCCGACATCACCTTGCGTTTTGCAAGGCTTTTCCCAAAATGTCATATACATGGTGTGGACGGCGCTGAAAGTATGTTGAAATACGGGCAAGCTGCAGTCACAAAGGCCGGGCCGACCAACCGCATCCGCCTTATTCATGGCTGTCTGCCTGATGTGCGACTGCCCCTTGCCGAATACGATGCCATTATCTCCAACAACCTCTTGCATCATTTTGCCTCCCCCATGGCGTTATGGGAGACTATCAAAACCTATAGCAAGAGGGGTGCACCGATTATGATAATGGATATCATTCGACCCGGAAACAAAGAGGAGGCAGGTGCCATTGTTGAAAAATATATGGGCGATGAATCGGCTATCCTGAAGAAAGATTTTTTTAGCTCGCTG
>JAUWGF010000125.1:0-5760 GCA_030606515.1 Deltaproteobacteria bacterium
CTGCCTGTGCACATTACTCTGATTACCCTGATATGAGGCGGATATTGAAACCGGGCCACGCCTGCCGCATCTGCCGCAGCATAACAACACCAGTGGCACAAAAATCCGAGTATTCTTGGTTTACTCACCATAATATCGTCCCTCAATTCCTCCCAAACGCCTCGATTTGGGCAAGAATCTGCTCATCTGTAAACCTCCCCATGCTAATGGCCCTGGCCGGACAATAGGAAGCACAAACCCCGCACCCCTTGCACGCGGCAACGATGACCTCGGCTTTTTTGAATTTGCCCTTCTTTGTCATCTTGATCGCATTGTAAGGGCAGAAATACTCACAGATACCGCAGCCAATGCACTTATCCGGATCACTGGAGGATACAATCGGCTCAACCCTGACATGGCCCCTTGCCAATAGAATACCTGCTTTGGATGCCGCTGCCTTGGCCTGTGCAATAGATTCATCAATCGGTTTTGGAAAATGCGCCATGCCGCATATAAAGATCCCGTCAATGTATGAATCCACAGGCTTCAACTGGACGTGTGACTCCAGTAAAAACCCGTCTGCTGAACGCGGTACTGCCAGTATACGCTCCAAGGTATCGTCCCGCTGTGGAACGATTGCCGTGCTTAAAGCCAGCAGACCGGCATGGATTACGACATCACTGTCAATGAGCAGGTCCTTGATGGTTATGCGCAACATTCCATCAACTTCGGTAACTTCCGGCTTGTTGTCCCTGTCATACCGGATGAATACAACCCCCTGCTCCCTGGCCCGTGTGTAATAGTCTTCATGAAATCCATATGTTCCCATATCCCGGTAAAGGACATACACATTGGCGGAAGGATTGATCTCTTTGATCTTCAGCGTGTTCTTTATTGCCATGCTGCAGCAGATACTGCTGCAATACATATGGCTGTCATCCCTGGAACCCACACATTGAATCATTACAATCGTATCATCTCCGGTAGGAACAAAACTGCCAAAGGCCAGTTTTTCTTCCAGTTCATGCTGCAACACTACGTGCCTGCTTTTGCCGTACAGATATTCATCCGGTTTGAAGGTCATAGCCCCGGTGGCCAGGATGATGGCCCCGTGCTGAAGCTCAACCGTCCTTTTCTGAGGACCCTGTCCGGCACTGATCACTGTCTGGAAGTTGCCCACAAAACCATTGACACTCTCTATCTCAGCTTCTGTAAAGACTTGAATAAGCCCGTGGTTTCTGACCTGATCAACAATCGCTTTAAGATAGTCCTGCGGATTTTCTCCCTCCAGGGTGTAATGGATATTATGGAGATTGCCCCCCAGTTTGGTTGTTTTCTCAACCAGATAACATTCAAGGCCCTGTTCGGCCAGTGACAGCGCGGCGGTCATACCGGCAAGCCCGCCGCCAACAACCAGCCCCTTTGGCATAACGTCTATGACCGGTTCATCCAAAGGCCGGATCAACCCGGCCTTTGCAACTGCCATGCGAATCAGGTCTTTTGACTTTTGTGTGGCTTGCTCTTTTTCATGGGCATGGACCCAGGAACACTGGTCGCGGATATTTACCATCTCCACGAGGCACCTGTTTAATCCCGCCTCTCTGATGGTTTCCTGAAACAGCGGCTCATGAGTCCTGGGAGTGCAGGCAGCCACAACAACACGGTTGAGCTTTTCTTTGACAACTGTTTCCTTGATCAACACCTGTGTATCTTCAGAACATGAATAGAGGTTGTCAGTGCTGATAACCACGTCGGGAAGGGTGGCAGCATACTTTTTTACCTCCTCCACATCCACTACTCCTGCTATATTCTTGCCGCAATTACATACAAACACGCCGATCCTCAAAGGCTCCTGTTCCACAGGACGCTCTTCAATAAATGCCTTTTCCGATATGAGTGTGTTGCGGGCAGGGGCAAGGAGTTCAGCCACGCACGCAGCGGTCCCGCTGGCCTGCATGACACTGTCAGGAAGGGCCATTGGTCCCCGGAATCCACCCGCAACATAGATACCTTCTCTGGAAGTAAAAAGCGGATCAAACAGATCTGTCCGGCAAAAGCCATGGGGATTGAGTTCTAGAGCCGCGGCTTTTGCCAGGGTAAAGTTCCCATCAGGGGCCTCCAGGCCCATGGGAAGCACAATCAGATTAAATATGTCCTGGTGTAATGAGCCGTCCTCAGTGACATACTTCAGGACCAGGTCTTCTGTTTGTGAATCACGTTTTATTTCGGAGACCCTGGACCGGATAAAATGTATTCCCAATTCCTTTGCACGTTCATAGAAACTCTCCAGTCCCTTGCCGTGCATTCGCATATCCATGAAAAATATCGTAATGTCCAGGTCCGGCTCATGCTCCAGGGCCACAATGGCATCTTTAACAGCATACTTGCAGCACACGGACGAGCAATACGTGTTGCCTGATGTGCTGCCACGGGAACCTGCGCATTGTATTAATGCAATTTTCCCTGGTTTTTCCAAATCCGAAGGTCTCAGGATTTTCCCCATATAGGGACCGGAAGCGCTTGATATGCGCTCAAATTCCAGACCTGTAACGATATTGGGAGAGTCCTTGTAGTGATAGGCACTTATGCGGGCCGGGTCATATTCCTTAAAGCCGGTAGACAGGATAATTGCACCAACCTGGTAGACGGCAACCTCCGGCTTCTGGCCAAAATCAATGGCCCCGGTCTGACAGGCACGGGTACATTGCTTGCACTCCTGTCTATTCAGGAACAGACAATAATCAGGGTTAACGAAATATTTGGAAGGTATGGCTTGAGTATAAAGGATATCAATAGCCTTTTTGGGGGATAAGTACTGGTTGTAGGGATCAGGCAGGGTAACCGGGCAATATTGGGCGCAGACCCCGCATCCTGTACATTTGGTTTCATCCACATAACGGGGGCGTCGCAACACCTTGACACTGAAATTCCCGGCAGTACCCGAGACTTCCTGAATATCGGCGTTTGTAATGATTTCTATATTAGGAGACCGACCGGCCTCTACCAACTTGGGCGCGAGTATTCAGATGGCACAGTCGTTGGTTGGAAAGGTCTTGTCCAGACCTGCCATGATACCGCCTATGGCTGATGACCTTTCGATCAGATAGACATAAAACCCGGCATCAGCCAAGTCCATAGCAGCCTGGATTCCGGCTATTCCGCCTCCGACAACCATTGCAGCACCGACCAGATCCTCCCTGGAGGCATCAGTTTTCATTGAAATGCTCTCTCCTAATCTTCCACCAATTCCAGTGCCCCTGTGTTACACCAGCGCACACACGACGGGCTCGGCGGTATACCACAAAAATCACATTTCAAGGGAATACCGGTCTCGGCCTCTATGAAATACGGTTTCTGCGGACACGATGCCCTGCACAAAGCGCACATGTCATAGGTTTGGTCACCTATTACTATGGTCTGTTTTGACGTGCAGGCAGCATCTACAAAAGGACCGGCGATTACAGGAAAATACTGATCCCCTTCTTTCATCACTCGTATGCGGGCGCGCCTCGGATTCGCGGTATTTGCTACATGATTCAGCGAACACGCAATCTCACAATGCCTGCAGCCGGTGCACTTAGTATGATCAATTTTTATCCTCGGCATTACTCATCCTCCAGTTCCAATGCCTTCAGGGTCTCTGGCGGGGGCTCCCCTTTCTCGTTCCACCCTCTCAGGTTGTAATATTCCGGAATCATCTCACTTACCCGGCTGATCTGTCCCTCAGCAGGCCCGTCGGAAATGGGTTCTTTGGTGAACCTGTCAGGCAGGGTATCGTGTGAGCTGTTGAATCCTGCACTCAGATTAAACACCCTTTCCATGTTCCATATCCTCTCCCCAATAAGGAGCAGATCATCTGCCTTGTAGCTTGTTCCGAGACAACTGTTTACAAGTGGGACATAATTATTAAATTTGAGTCCCATCAGAGGCCAGTTGCACAGGCCCAAGGAATCCATGACAGCACTGGTGTCCTGATATCGCTTGACCAGTCCCGGCTTTCCCTCAATTTCCCACGGATCGAGATTCTCATGTACATTGAGGAGTTCATCAAAAAAGGTATTGGCATACAAGTGATGAGGCCCGTAGTTGCTCGTGGCAAAATGGAGCCCCATTCCCTGAATGGCGCGAGGATCAAACGGTGACAGAGAAAGACCCTTTACACCCATAAAAAGTTCCGGCCTTCCGGAGGACTCAGCCAGAGCCTTTCCGCCTTGCCCCAAGCGTTTTGCATGGCCTTTCTTCGTGGCGATCAACCGAAGCGCCTGTATCAGTGTCTCAGCATCGCCAAACCGAAGGTCAATCTTGAGTTCCTCCGGTGTAAGCACCTTTTTTTCCACCAATTCCATGGCAGTGGCAAGGGTTCCTCCCGCGGCAACCGGATCGAGTCCCATTTCAGCACACAGCATACTTGCCATGCCGATTGCGGAAAGATCGCTGATCCCGCAGTTTAC
The DNA here is from genome assembly GCA_030606515.1 of Deltaproteobacteria bacterium. Lineage (GTDB taxonomy): Bacteria > Desulfobacterota > Dissulfuribacteria > Dissulfuribacterales > UBA3076 > UBA3076. Next base: position 4,431 of record JAUWGF010000125.1, read on the forward strand.
CCCGAGAGCGCCGATTGCCAGATAGGTCGGCACCATGCCTTTTCCTTGATAAGTTGGATGTTTAACAACTGTTTTCTTGATACATGCAACAGGACATGCAAAACAGCCGCGAGCTCTCAAAATAAAAGCACTGTTTAAGGCCTCAGTACCTATGTTTTTCAACGAGAGGGCCGCCCAGCGGAAATTGTTTTCCGGCAGCATCCCCTTTTGATAACACAACCCCACCAGGAAAGCGGTTCCCCACTGGGACATGGATTGGGAGACAAAGGGGGCGCTATTTAGCTTGTTGATCAAGGTGTTGACCACCTGCACAAACCGATTGCCGTCTGCCACGTGCAGGGAGTGCCGGCCTTTTACAGCTATGGCCTTAAGATTCTTGGATCCCATAACCGCACCTATACCGGCTCCTCCTACAGAGAGATAACGGTCGTTAACAACATTAGCCAACGGGAGTAACCGTTCGCCTGCAGGGCCGATTGATATCAGAAATGTCTCCCGCGCGATCCATGGATCACCAAGGTTCTTTTTAAACAGGTCTTCAGTCTCGGCAGTAGAACGTCCCCAGTATTCCAGAGCAGGAACTATTCTAACTTTGTCGTCAATAATTGAGAGAATGACCGGAGTTTCGGCCTTACCCTCTATAATGATCATGTCGAATCCGGCGAATTTGAGCTCAGCGCCAAAATGCCCACGGGTCTTAGCGCAGGCCAGGGTTCCGGTTAATGAAGACCTGGTTATGACATTGCAGGATGCCCCTGTTATGGCCCCTGTTCCGACCAGCGGACCCGAGGCAAAAATGAGCTTGTTATCCGGTGAGAGGGGATCTGTCTGAGGATCGACCTCATCCGTAAAGACCTTTACTCCGAGACCGCGTCCGCCAAGAAATTTTTCAAGGAGTCCCGGATCAATCTCCTCCATACGGTGTTTTCCTTCGGTCAGATTCACCCTCAGACAACGACCGATACATCCATCCATTTCCTATTCTCCCGGCTTTGCCGATGTGTGGGCCACCAAGCGCTTATCAGCTAGGCATGGTAGGCCACAGGGACTCCATTTGACCTGAAAGATGAACGTCGAACATCGAACATCGAACGTCGAATGAAAAACAAATATCCAATACCGAACATTCAACGGCTATTTCTGTTTCTTTTCAGCCGTTTTGATACTCGCTATGTTAGCCATTTAGGTTGAAGGCTGAAGTATACTGATATCCCGCCTCCTGCAATAATTAGCAGCCTTTCTTCCAGGTCATAAGTCTTTTTCTTTTCCCATTCAACATTCGATGTTGGACGTTCGATGTTCGATGTTCATTAGTCCATCCGGTGCAAAA